>NZ_LFVW01000128.1:0-23144 GCF_001182915.1 Kitasatospora sp. MY 5-36 | reverse complement strand
GCCCGCGAGCGCGCCCTGGCCTTCGGCGCCGACGCCGCCCTCGACCCGGCCGACCCGGGCTTCGCCGGGCTGCTGCGCGAGGCCACCGGCGGCCGCCCGCTGTCCGTCGCCTTCGACTTCGCCGGGGTCGCCCCGGTGCGCGAGCAGGCCATGGCCACCCTCGGCGAGCACGGCCGCCTGGTGCTGGTCGGCCTCACCAACAAGCCGCTGACCGTCACCAACGGCACCCTGGTCAGCTACCTGCGCCAGCAGATCCGCGGCCACTACGGCTCCGAGGGCCAGGACGTCGTCGACCTGGTCAACCTGGTCCGCGGCGGCCGGCTGGAGTTCTCCCGCTCGGTGAGCGGCACCTTCCCGCTGGCCGAGGCGGCCCGTGCGGTCGAGGCGCTGGAGCACAAGGAGGGCGACCCGATCCGCCTGGTGCTCAAGCCCTGACCCGACGCGCCACCGACCCGGCGCCGCACCTCCGGACTGAGCCCGGCAGGTGCGGCGCCGCTCCTTCCCGACCGACCCGCGGACGGCCAACTCCGCTCCCCCGTACGGGAAATGGCATGCACGCCACTAGCCAACCGGCCAGTAGCACCCCTACCGTCGACTCTTCCGTGAGACTTCGACGGAGGAGTCCGCCTTGCGGTCACGCCAACGCCAACGCCCCCGCTCCCTCCGACTCCCGGCCGCCGCCCTCGCCTCGGCCCTGCTCGTCACCGCCGCCCTCACCACCACCCCCACCGCCGCCGCGCCGGCCCCCGCGACCGCCGCCGCCAACGACTACTGCGGCGGCCACTGCGCCGACATCCTGCCGCCCGGCGAGAACGGCAACGCCACCCTCGCCGACATCCTGCTCAACCGGGCCTTCGGCACCCGCCCCGCGCACACCGACGACCAGCTCGGCCCCTACGCCGCCCTCGCCTCCGGCTACCCCGGCCTGACCGAGGCCAAGCTGCGCGACTTCTTCAACGACGCCTCCTTCGGCGTCCCCGCCGACCAGGTGGCCAGCACCACCAGTCCGCGCCCGGACGTCGCCATCGTGCGCGACAAGGCCACCGGCGTCCCGCACATCACCGGCACCACCCGCTACGGCACCGAGTTCGGCGCGGGCTACGCCGCCGCCCAGGACCGGCTCTGGGTGATGGACCTCTTCCGGCACGTCGGCCGCGGCCAGCTGTCCGGCTTCGCGGGTGGCGCCGCCGCCAACCGCCAGCTGGAGCAGACCTTCTGGCAGGCCGCCCCGTACACCGAGGCCGAGCTCCAGCAGCAGATCGACACCATCGCCGCCCGCGGCGGCCGGGCCACCCAGGCCCTCGCCGACGCCAACGCCTACCTCGACGGCGTCAACCAGTACGCCAAGGAGTCCTACAACGCCCGCACCTTCCCGGGCGAGTACGACCTCACCGGGCACATCGACCCGATCACCAACGCCGGCTCGATCGAGCCGTTCAAGCTGACCGACCTGGTCGCCCTCGCCTCCGTGGTCGGCGCCCTGTTCGGCTCCGGCGGCGGCGGTGAACTGGCCTCCGCCCAGGTCAAGTCGGCCGCCGAGGCCCGGTACGGCAAGGACGCCGGGGACGCGGTCTGGGCGTCACTGCGCGAGGCGGACGACCCGGAGGCCGTCCAGACCCTGCACGACGGGCAGAGCTTCCCGTACGCCACCGTCCCCGACCACCCGCAGGGCGAGGCGCTGCCCGACCCCGGCTCGGTGGTGCCCGAGCGGGTCGTCTACGACGCCACCGGCTCCGCCGACTCCGCCGACTCCGCGGCGAACGGCGTCCTGCCCGGCAACCTGCTCACCGCCCGGCACGGCATGTCCAACGCCCTGCTGGTCTCCGGCGCCCGTACCGACGACGGCCACCCGGTGGCCGTGTTCGGCCCGCAGACCGGCTACTTCGCCCCGCAACTGCTGATGCTGGAGGAGATCCAGGGCCCCGGGATCAGCGCACGCGGCGCCGCCTTCGCCGGCCTGAGCTTCTACGTGCAGCTCGGCCGCGGCCAGGACTACGCCTGGAGCGCCACCTCGGCCGGGCAGGACATCACCGACACCTACGCCGTCCCGCTCTGCACCACCGACGGCTCCCCGGTCACCACCGCCGCCAACTCCTATATCTGGCACGGCCAGTGCCTGCCCTTCGACCGGCTGGAACGCAAGAACGCCTGGAACCCGACCACCGCCGACTCCACCCCGGCCGGGTCCTACACCCTGGTGATGAACCGCTCCCGGTACGGCCTGGTCACCGCCCGCGGCACGGTCGGCGGCGCACCCGTCGCCTTCACCTCGCTGCGCTCCACCTACCGGCACGAGGCCGAATCCATCATCGGCTTCCAGGAGTTGAACGACCCCGGCGCGGTGCACGACGCTACGGGGTTCCAGCAGGCGGCGCAGGACATCAACTACACCTTCAACTGGTTCTACGCCGACTCGCGCGACATCGCGTACTACAACTCCGGCAGCAACCCGGTCCGCGCCCCCGGCGTCGACCCCGGGCTCCCCGTGAAGGCCCAACCCGTCTACGAGTGGGCCGACTTCGACCCCGTCGCCAACACCGCCCGGTACACCCCGGCGGCCGAGCACCCGCAGTCCGTCAACCAGGACTACTACATCTCCTGGAACAACAAGCAGGCGAACGGCTACACCTCGGCCGGCTTCGGCAACGGCTCGGTGCACCGCGGCAACCTGCTGGACGACCGGGTCAAGTCCCTGCTCGGGAACGGCGGCAAGGTGAGCCGGGTCTCGCTCACCCAGGCCATGGAGGGCGCCGCCCTGGCCGACCTGCGGGCCGAGGACGTGCTGCCCGACTTGATCCGCGTGCTGCGCAGCGCGCCCGTCACCGACCAGGCCACCCTCACCGCCTTGCAACAACTGGAGGCCTGGCTCGCCAACGGAGGCCAGCGGAAGGAGACTTCACCGGGCAGCCACGGCTACGCGGACGCCACCGCGATCCGGGTGATGGACGCCTGGTGGCCACTGGTCGCCGAGGGCGTCATGCGGCCGGGCCTCGGCGACCCGCTGTTCGGCGCGCTGACCGGCGCCCTCCAGATCAACGAGTCCCCCTCGGGCGGGCAGACCGGCCCCGGCGGCGGCCCGGTGAGCGCCAACGAGGCCATCCCGCACAAGGGTTCGGCCTTCCAGTACGGCTGGTGGAGCTACCTGGACAAGGACCTGCGCGCCGTCCTCGGCGACCGGGTGGCCGGCCCGCTGGCCCGGCCGTTCTGCGGCGGCGGCGACCTCGCGGCCTGCCGGACCGTCCTGCTGACCACCCTGAAGCAGGCCGCCGCCCGGACGCCGGCCCAGGTCTACCCGGGCGACGCGGACTGCGCGGCCGGCGACCAGTGGTGCGCCGACACGATCATCCAGCGCCCGCTGGGCGGCGTGACGGACGCCAAGACCACCTGGCAGAACCGCCCGACCTACCAGCAGGTGGTGCAGTTCCCGAGCCACCGCTGAGCGACACCGCCGGTGCCCCCGGCCGGGGGCACCGGCGGCCGGTCACCTGGACCGCGCCGCGGTCTCGTCCTCGTCGCCCCGCAGGTTGCCGGCCTCGCTCCGCAGCCGCCTGCCCGCGACCGTGTACGTCCTGGCCGTGTCCCGGTTCGTCACCCGGCCGCCGACCGCGCCCGCCAGCTCCCCGATGCTCTCCACCAGCCCGGCGAGCGCACCCAGCAACGCCGCCTCCTCCTTCTCCGGGACCCTCTCTCGGGCGCTGTCCCGCGCCTTCGGCAGCGCGTTCTCCCGCACCTGACGCTCCGCCTCGCCGACCGCGTCGACCATCGCCCGTATCCCGCTGTCCAATCCGGCCCCCTCGTCTCCCCGCTCCTCCGACGTACCCCGCGAGCCTTCCCACCCCGTGCCCCACTTAGGCCCAGCCCGACGCGCGACCCGCGGGATCTGCCCCTAGCGTGGTCCGGGGACCGCCCGACCAGCCCCGGGCCGAGACCCGGGACCCGCACCAGGAGGCATGCCGACCATGACCGCCAACCTCTCCGAACTCACCGGCGACTACGTCCTCGACCCCACCCACACCCGGATCGGCTTCGTCGCCCGCCACGCCATGGTGACCAAGGTCCGGGGCGCGTTCCACCAGTTCGAGGGCACCGCCCACCTGGACGGCGCCGACCCGTCCCGCTCCTCCGGCCAGGTGGTGATCAAGGCCGAGAGCATCGACACCGGCGTGGAGCAGCGCGACCAGCACCTGCGCACCAACGACTTCCTGGACGCCCCCACGTTCCCCGACATCACCTTCCGCTCCACCGCGGTCGAGGCGCGCTCCGACAGCGACTTCCGGGTCACCGGCGACCTCACCATCAAGGACACCACCCGCCCGGTCACCATCGACTTCGAGTACACCGGCAACGCCGTCGATCCGTACGGCAACCTCCGGGTGGGCCTGGAGGGCTCCGTCACCATCAGCCGCAAGGAGTACGGCGTCACCTGGAACGCGGCCCTGGAGGGCGGCGGCGTCCTGGTCGGCGACAAGGTCGTCCTGGAGTTCGACATCTCCGCGATCCGCCAGGGCGGCTGAACACCGCCACCCCGCCGGCCCGACCCGGAACGCCCGGAACAGCCGGAACCGGTCCCCCACGAACGGGTTCGCGCCGCGGCCCGCCGAACCGCCGGACCGCGGGACGGCCGCCCGGCTAGTCTCCTGGCATGCCAACAGAAGACTCCCTCGCGACCGGCCAGCGCTCCCTCGGCGACCCCGCCCTCGACTACCCGCTCTGGCCCCCGCTCACCGCCGGCTGCCCGCGCACCAGCACCGAGGACGTCTCCTACCCCGTCGAGGTCGACTACGCCTACGACAAGGCCGACCCGGCGGGCCTGTTCGCCCCCGCCCCGGTGCGCGGCGGCCTGGAGCGCTGGGCCCCGCTGCTGCCGCCGCTGCTCGCGCCGGGCCTGGGCGAGGGCGCCACCCCGCTGGTGGAGGTCTCGCCCGGGGTGTACGTCAAGGACGAGTCCCGCAACCCCACCTGGAGCCACAAGGACCGGCTGAACCGCTGCACCACCAGCGCCGCCGTGGGCGCCGGCGCGCCGGGCCTCGCGGTCGCCTCCTCCGGCAACCACGGCGCCTCGGCCGCCGCCTACGCCGCCCGCGCCGGGCTGCGCTGCGTGGTGTTCACCGGCCCGGACACGCCGCCGAACGTCGACGCCTTCCTCAACGCCTACGGCGCGGTGGTGCTCCCGGTGCCGTGGGAGGCCCGCTGGCCGCTGCTGCGCCAGGTGGTGGACCGGCTGGGCCTGCACCCGGTCAGCAACCTGACCACCACCCACACCGGGCACGCGTACGGCCCCGAGGGCTACAAGACCGTCGCGTACGAGATCTTCCAGGACGTCGGCCTGCCGAGCGCGGTGTTCGTCCCGACCGGCTACGGCGAGCTGCTGTTCGGCGTCTGGAAGGGGTTCGTCGAGCTGCACCGGCTGGGCCTGACCGACCGGGTGCCGCGCATCCACTCCTGCGAGACGGCCGCCTCCGGTCCGCTCGCCCGGGCGATCGCCGACGGTCTGCCGGCCACCCACGTGACGGTCGGCCCGAGCGACGCGTACTCGATCACCTCCCCGGTCAGCGGCTACCGGGGCGTGCTCGCGGTCCGTGCGAGCGGCGGCCGGGCGCTGACCCTGGACGACGGCCAACTCGCCGACGCCCAGCGGGAGCTGGCCCGGGCGGGGCTCTGGACGGAGCTGTCCGCGGCGGCCGGTCTGGCCGGGCTGCGCAGCCTCGGCGAGCCGGACCTCTCCGACGGCCCGGTGGTCTGCGTGTCGACCTCCAGCGGCTTCAAGGACAAGGGCGTCGGCACCCGCAGGACCGAGCCGGTCGCCCCGGACTGGGACGCGGTCGAGCGCCGCCTGCGGGCGGGCGGCATCACCGGCTGAGCGCACGGTCCTTCACCGCCGCGAGGCGTGCTGTTCGCCCGCCCGTCCCTGCTCGTAAGGTCGCCGTAGGGTCGGTGTTCGCCGAGCGCCAGCAGGCTTGCACCCTCCGTCAACTCCCGCCTCCTGCCGAAGGGTAGCCACCGTGTCGCGTTCCCTCCGCCGCCTGCTGCCGCTCGCCGTCGCCGTCGCGGCGGTGCCCGTGCTCGCCCTGCCCGCCCTCCCGGCCGGCGCGGCCTCGTACGGCACCCCGACGATCACCTTCTCGGCCGGGTACCTGTCCGGTGCCGTCGGCGCCACCGGCGACCCGACCGTGACGGTGACGGTCGCCCAGTCCGGCGCCTCGGCCTCGGCGCTGACCGTCGCCGCCTCGGCCACCACCCGCAGCGCCGTCGCCCGCACCGGCGACGTGACGGTGAGCGGCACCGGCGGCGCCCGTACCCTGGCGGTCGCCGCCCAGGGCGCCGGCTACGCCGACCTCACCATCAAGGTCACCGGCCTCGGCGGCAAGAGCGCCACCCGCACCCTGCACTACGCCGCCTCCCCCGCCGTCCGGTCCTCGGCGACCAGCCGCTACCTGACCGGCTCCAGCGACGCCTCGGCGGCCGTGGACGCGGGCGGCGGCTTCATCCTGGTCGGCGACGACGAGTCCAACACCCTGCGCCTGTACGACCGCGACAACTCCGGTGCGCCGGTCCGCACCTGGGACTTCAGCTCGGCCCTCGGCGTCTCCAAGGAGATCGACATCGAGGCCGCCACCCGGGTCGGCGACACCATCTACTGGACCGGCTCGCTCGGCAACAACAAGGACGGCGTGGTCAAGCCCGACCGGCACACCGTCTTCGCCACCACCGTCACCGGCTCCGGCGCCGACACCCGGCTGTCCCTGGCCGGCTCCTACCACGGCCTGCGCGACGACCTGATCGCCTGGGACGACGCCCACGGCAAGCGCTACGGCTTCGCGGCCGGCGCCGCCGACGGCCAGGCGCCCAAGCAGATCGACGGCTTCAACGTCGAGGGCCTGGAGTTCGCCCCCGGCAGCACCAGCACCGCCTACATCGGCTTCCGCGCGCCGCTCACCCCGGCCGTCACCGGCGGCCGGGCGCTGCTCGTGCCGGTCACCAACCTCCCGTCCCTGCTGAACGGTTCGGCCGCGCACGCGACCTTCGGCGACCCGGTCGAGCTGGACCTCGGCGGGCTGTCCGTCCGCGACATCCGCCGCAACGACCTCGGCCAGTACCTGATCGTGGCCGGCTCCTGGTCCGCCGAGGACAACTCCGCCCCGTACGCGCTCTACCGCTGGAACGGTCAACCCGGTTCCAGGCCGACCAAGCTGATCGACCTGCCGACCAGCGACTACGGCGCCTGGGAGGCCGTCCCGGACGTCCCGGACCTGGACGCCCCCGGCGCCCGCGCCCAGCTGATCACCGACGACGGCTCCGCCGACCTCTACAACGACGGCACCGCCGCCAAGGACCTCACCCACCCCGAGTGGAAGAAGTCCCGCAGCACCTGGTTCACCCTGGGCTGACCGCGCACCAGGGCCCTTCGGCACATCCGCCGAAGGGCCCTGCCGCACATCCGTCCGCTCAGAGCTCGACCAGCACCTTCCCCCGGTTCGCCGAACGGTCCAGGTAGAGGCCGCGGTAGGCCGCCGGGATGCTGTCGAACCCCCGGTGCAGCGTCTCCTGGTACGCCAGCTCCCCGCTACGGACCAGTGCGCCGAGGTCCCGCCGCAGCGCGGCCCAGTTCTCCTCGGTGAACCACTCCAGCGAGAAGATGCCGCGGATCGTGGTGCGCGGGAACATGATCATCGGCAGCAGCCGCCGGCCCCGCCCAGTCCCCGCCGACCTGGCTCCCCCACTGCCAGCAGACGGCCACCCGGCTCTCCACCGCGAGCATCCCGAAGACCACGTCGGTGAGCGCCCCGCCGAGACTGTCGAAGTACCGGTCGATACCCTCCGGCGCCAGCTCGGCCAACTCCTTCCGCAGCCGCTCCGGCGCGTCGCCGTCGCGGTACAGCAGCACCCCCTCGAAGCCCAGCTCCCACAGCCGCTCCGCCTTCTCCGGCGAGGCCGTGGTGCCGATCACCCGGGCGCCCCGGTGCCTGGCCAGCTGCCCGACCAGCGAGCCGACCGCCCCGGAGGCCCCGCTGACCAGCACCGTCGACCCGGGGCGCACGTCGAGGAACTTCTCCACCGTCCCCCAGGCCGTCATCCCGGGCCCGCCCAGGATGCCGAGCGCGGTGGTCAGCGGCAGGTCATCGCCGTAGTCGGCGGGGTCCAGCCGGCGGAAGGCCGGGAAGACCATCGGGAAGGTCCCGGTCTGCCAGAAGCTCGGCGCGCCGGTGCTGACCAGATGGGTGCGCCAGCCGCCGAAGCCCTGCACCAGGTCGCCGACGCCGAAGCGCGCGGCGGGCCCGGCCTCCACCACCTCCATGATCGAGTCCGCGCCCATGTGGTCGCCGATCGGCGTGTCCAGCGCGATGCCCTGGAGGTACGGGTCGACCGAGACGTACCGGGTGCGCAGCAGCATCTCGTCCGCCGCGAGCCGGACGTCCACCTCCTCCACGACCTTCCGGTACATCCGCTCGACGTCCGGCACGCCGTCCACGTGCTCCCGCACGACCCACTTCTCGATCCTCACGAGGTGACTCCAAACTGGCGGTCGGCGGGGCCGACCGGTTCGATGAGCAGGGTGGGCGGCGGTGCGCTGTCGTCCACCTCGGCCCTGAAGGGCCTGCCGTCGTCCCGGCAGATGAACTGGACGACGTGCCGGCCGGCCGCCGCCGCCCGGATCAGCCCGCCGGTCGTCGCCCAGACCCCGGAGAGGTAGAAGTTCGCGAGGCCGGGCAGCCCCGGGCCGTTGCGCTTGACCTCCTCCTCCAGGGTCTCGCCGCTCTCCACGAAGGGCTGCCAGCCCAGCACCGTCCCGTTGTAGTTGCCGGTGTAGCGGACCTGGGAGAGCGGGGTGGAGACGTCCTTGACCGCCACCGCGTCCCGCAGCCCGGGGTGGTGGCCGTCCAGGTACTCGACGATGGTGTCGCGCACCCGGCGCTTCGCCCGCTGGTACTCCCGGCCCCGGCCGACCGGCAGGGTGTGCAGCTCCTCGCCGCGCCGCACCCGGGGCTCCTGCTCCGGCCCGGTGCTCAACTCCCGCCAGGGCGCGATGTCGCAGAAGTAGCTGGCGTACACCACGGTGGTGTCGGCGGGCGACAGCTCCGGGTAGTGGCGGCTGCGGAACTGGACGTTGATGCTCGGGTGCCGGATGCCGGTGAGCCGCTCGGCGACCTCGTCCTCCAGCAGGTAGGTGGTGCACGGATCCCCGGCCGGGAAGGGCCGGCGCAGGCCGAGGAAGACGGTCACGTAGCCGGGGAAGACCATGCCCGGCTCGGTGATGGTCTGGGTGTACAGCCGGCGGTAGGTGTCGCTCAGGTAGCGGCCCTTGAGCAGGTCCATCATGGTCGTCCGGCCGTCGCAGGCGGCCACCACGATGTCCGCCCGCACCTCCTGGCCGTCGCTCAGCCGCACCCCCACCGCCCGGTCGTCCTCGATCAGGATCCCGGTCACCTTGGTGTTGTACGTGATCTCGCCGCCCAGCCGCCGGTAGCGCTGCTCGATCGAGGTGGCCAGCCCCAGCGAGCCGCCCTCCGGCACCCCGGCCGACTGCCCGGCGTGGCAGGCGAGTTGGAAGTAGTTGGGCAGCACCGGGAAGTTGGGGTGCTTCTCGTACAGGATGAAGTTGAACGCCTCGCGCAGCAGCGGGCTGCGGAACTTCGCCGAGTAGTCGCTCATCAGCACCGTGATCGAGCGCCGGATCACGTTGAAGTACGGCAGGAAGGAGGCCAGCATCCGCGTCCGCTCCCACCACCCCATCAGCCCGACCGGCTTCAGGAAGGGGTAACGGGCCAGCGCCAGACGGAACTTGCGCAGCCCGGCGCAGAACTGCCGGATCTGCCGGGCGTCCTCCGGGGCCAGCTCCAGCAGGTGGGCCTCCAGCCGGTCCGGGTCGGAGTAGAAGTAGACCGCCCGGCCGTCCCGGGTGCGCACCACGTTGAAGACGTCGAAGTTGCGCATCCGCTTGCCCTGCAGCGCGCCGAGTTCGAGCCAGATCTGGTGCATCTCGTTGCCCGGACCGCTGCCCAGCAGCCAGCTGATGCAGCAGTCGAAGGTGAACTCGCCGCGGTCCCAACCGGTGCAGCAGCCGCCGGGGATCTCGTGCATCTCCAGGATCCGGGTGCGGTAGCCGTTCATCTGCGCGAAGCAGCCGGTGGAGAGCCCGCCGAGCCCGCCGCCGATGATGACCATGCTCTGCCGGCCGCCGGTCGTCGTCCCGCTCACTCCGCCACACCCACTTCCGCCACGCCTGCCTCCGGCACTCCCACGTCCGGCGCTCCCACGGTGGCGCGGTCGAGTTGCGGCAGGCGGCCCCACTTGCCCGCGTGCCAGGGTTCCCGGTTGTCGCTGGGCCAGGCCCGGAACGGCCGGCCGAGCTCCCGGCAGAGGTACTGCGCGGCGAACCGTCCGCTGGTGGCGGCCCGGATCAGCCCGCCGAGCGCGGTCCACTGGCCCGCCATGGAGAAGCCGCTCAGCCCGGGCAGCCGCATCCGGTCCTTGTTGACCAGCCGGTTGGCGGCGTCCTCGGCCTCGGAGAAGGCCTGCCAGGCGAGGATGCTGCCGTAGGTGTTGCCGGTGAACCGCTCGGTGGTCACCGGCGAGGCCACGTCCACGAGTTCGATCCGGCCGCCGAGCCCGGGGTACGTCCGCTCCAGGAACTCCCGGACGAACGAGGCGACTTCCTGCTTGCGCGCCCGGTAGGCCCGGCGGTCGCCGGTCCGCAGGTCCTTCCAGGAGCGGTAGTCGCTGAAGTAGGTGCAGTGCAGCACCGACTTGCCGGGTGGCGCGAAGCCGTCCGCGTAGGAGGACCGCAGCTGCACCACCAGGCTGCGCTGGAGCGAGCCGGGCAGCCGCTCGCCGTCCTCGGGCGTCAGCAGGTAGGTGGTGCTGTGCGGCTCGCCCTCGGGCAGCGGTCCGTCGATGCCGACGAAGGCGGAGACCACGGCCGGGTACAGGTTGCCCGGCTTGTCGAGCAGTTCGCCGTACAGCTTCTCGGTGGCGGGGCTGGAGTAGCGGCCCTCCAGCAGCCGTTCGAGCACCGTCGGGCCGTCGCAGGCGGCCACCACGTGGTCGGCGAAGTGCCGGGTGCCGTCCTTGAGTTCCACCCCGATCGCGCGCCCGTCCTCGATCAGGACGCGCTCGACCCGGCAGCGGTAGCCGATCACCCCGCCGAGCGAGGTGTAGCGCTCCTCGACCGAGCGCGCCAACCCGAGCGAACCGCCCTGCGGGAAGCCCGCGTTGCCGTTGTGGGCGGCCGCCAGGGTGTAGAGGTACGGCAGCAGCGGGAAGCCCTCGGGCTCCTGGAGGAACATGTTGGGGAAGGCCCGCCGCAGCAGCGGGTCCTGGAAGCGCTCGGCGAAGCCGCTCATCGGGGTGGTCGCGGTGCGCCAGAACAGCCGGAACGCGGGCAGGACGGCGCGCAGGGTGCGCAGCCGCTCCGCCGTGGTGCGCAGCGGCGGCGGGGTGAGCTCCCAGGGCAGCTCCATCGCGGCGTAGCGGCGCAGGTCGCGGCAGAAGGCCCGGATCGGCTTGGCGTCGCCGGGCGCGAGGGCCAGCAGGTGGGCCTCGAGCCGGTCCGGGTCGCCGTAGAAGGTGACGGCCCGGCCGTGTTCGTCGACCACCCGGTTGAAGGTGTCGAAGCGGGTCACCGACTTGCCGTCCAGGGCGCCGAGTTCGCTCCAGACCTGGTGCGCGCCGGTGCCCTCGGCGGTGCCGATCAGCCAGTCGATGCAGTAGTCGAACAGGTAGCCGTGCCGGGACCACGCGGTGCAGCAGCCGCCGGGCAGCACGTGCTTCTCGAAGATCCGGGTCTCCAGGCCGCTCATCTGCGCGTAGCAGCCGGTGGCGAGGCCGGCCAGGCCGGCCCCGATCACGATCACCCGGGGCGGGCCGCCGGCGGACCGCTCCCTGCCGGACCAGTCCGGCCCGCGGTCAGCCGCGGCCATCGGCGGTGCCCCCGGCCAGGATGGCGCCCGCCAGTTCGGCGTTGCGGGCGGCGAAGTCCCCGTCGAGCATCTCGGCGTGGGCGCCGTGCCCGACGTACACCGCGGTGCCCGTGGTGGAGGCGCCGTGCCAGGAGCCCGGTTCGCCGCCCACGTGCACGGAGAGCCGGTCGCGCTCGCAGACCACGTCCAACTGGGCCCTGACCGTTCCGGTGTTGGGCGTCCGGCTGCTGAACTCCAGGTAGTCCCTGGCCTGTTCGAGGGTCTCCTGGGCGACGATCCGCGAGCCGGTGTGGCGGTGGAGGTGCTCGTGGAGTTCGCGTTCGAAGACGGCCAGGTGCTCCTCACCGAGGTCGAAGGCCTCGGTGACCCGGTAGGCGTCCACCATTAGCACCGAGGCCACCGTGCGTCCGCGCCGCTCCAGCTCCTTGGCCACCTCGAAGGCGAGGTTGCCGCCGAGCGAGTAGCCGAGCAGGACGTACGGCCCGGCGGCGTGCAGCTCCTCGACCAGGTCCGCGTAGCGGGCGGTCTTGTCGCCGCCGGTCAGGTAGTTGAAGGAGGCGATCCGGTGTTCCGGCAGGTGCGCGGCGAGCTGCCGGTAGACCAGCCCGTGGCCGCCGGCCGGCGGGAAGCAGAAGACCGTGTGCTCCTCGGGCGCCCCGGCGTTGAACCAGAGGTAGGGCTCGCCGCCGGCCACCTCGCCGGTGATGATCTGCTCGACGGTGCGGGCCATGCCGTGCAGGGTGGTGACCTTGAACAGCAGGCCGACCGGGATGCTGATGTTGAACTCGCTCTGGAGGTGGTGGATCAGCTCGATGAGCCGGATCGAGCTGCCGCCGAGTTCGAAGAAGTCGTGCTGGAGGCCGACTTCGTCCAGGCCGAGCAGGTTCCGCCAGTGCTCGGCGACGCTCGTCTCGTAGAGCGTGACGGGCGGTTCGTGCTGGGCCCCGGCGGTGTCGGCCTTGGGCTCGGGCAGGGCCGCGAGGTCGACCTTGCCGTTCGGGGTGAGCGGCAGGGCGGGCAGCTCGGTGAGGTAGGAGGGGATCATCACGGTGGGCAGGTGCTCGGCCAGGTGGCGGCGCAGTTCGCGGCGGTCCAGCACGGTGCCCTCGGCGGGCACCACGTAGGCGGCGAGGACGGCCTCGCCCCGGGCGTCCTGGCGGACGGCCACGCAGGCCTGGGCGAGTTCCGGGCGGGCGGTGAGGTGGGCCTCGATCTCGCCCAGCTCGATCCGGTGGCCGCGGACCTTGACCTGGTTGTCGATCCGGCCGAGCAGGTGCACCGTGCCCGCGGCGTCCCAGTGGCCGAGGTCGCCGGTGCGGTAGAGCCGCGCGGGCGTGCCGTCGAGGTCCAGGGTGACGAAGCGCCGCGCGGTCTGCTCCGGGTCGTTGGGGTAGCCGGCCGCGACGCCCGCGCCGCCGATCCACAGTTCGCCGGGCACGCCGACCGGGACGGGCTCCCCGTACGGGTCCAGGACGTACACGGCGCTGTTCGGGAACGGGCGGCCGATCGGCACCATCCGGCCGGGTTCCAGCCGGTCGGTGGCGCCCTCGTAGTAGGTGCTGTCGACGCTGGCCTCGGTCAGCCCGTAGGAGTTGACCAGCCGGGTCCGCGGGCCGCACAGGGCGCGCACCCGCTGGTGCTCGGCGGCCTTCCAGGAGTCGGAGCCGACGATCAGCAGCCGCAGGAAGTCCAGCGGCAGGCCCTCGCGCTCGCAGTGGGCCAGCAGCGCGCGGGCCACGGCGGGCACGAACTCGCCGCCGTCCACGGCTTCCTCGCGCATCACCCGGTACAGCCGGGCGGTGTCGAAGAGCAGCTCGCGGTCGACCAGGACGAGGGTGCCGCCGGTGCTGAGCGCCCGGGCGAGGTCGCCGGAGAAGACGTCGAAGGCGGTGCCGGCCATCTGGAGGTGCACCCGGACCTCGGTGTCCAGCCGGTACTCGGCGCGCCATCCGGCGGTGACGGCGGCCAGGTTGCGGTGGTCGACCCGGACCCCCTTCGGACGGCCGGTGGAGCCCGAGGTGTGGATCAGGTAGGCGGCCCGGTCCGGGTCGGCGGCGGGCAGCGGTACGGCGCCCCCCAGCACGGGCCGGTCCAGCTCCTCCAGGGTGACCGGTGTGGCGGGCAGGTCGGCCGGGAGCGGGCGCCGCTGGTCGACCACCACCAGCGCCGCTCCGGCGTCCGTGACCTGGTGGGCGAGCCGGTCGGCCGGGTGCCCGGGGTCGAGCGGCAGGTAGGCGGCGCCGGCCCGCCAGATCGCCAGCAGGGTGCTGATCAGCTCGGGCGACTTGTCCAGGCAGACCGCGACCACCGTGCCCTCGCCGACGCCGAGTTCGCGCAGCCGTACGGCGGTGCGCTGGGACTGCCGGTCCAGTTCGCCGTAGGTCAGCCGGCGGACGCCGTCCCGGCCGGGCGCGACCACCGCGACCGCCTCCGGCCGCTCGGCGGCGGCCTTGGCGATCAGCTCCGGCACCGGGGTGTCGTGCTCGATCCGGCGCTCGGCGCCGCTGAAGCCGGTGAGGATCTCCCGCCGTTCGGCCTCGCCCAGCATCCGCAGCCGCCCGACCGGCTCGCCCTCGGCGGCGCGGGTCATGGCGTCCCGCAGGTTGCGGTAGTGCGCGGCCAGCCGCTGGACGGTGGCGGGCTCGAAGAGGTCGGAGTTGTACTTGAAGACGCAGTGGAAGCAGCCGTCCGCGCGGTCCTCGTAGGCGGACAGCGTGAGGTCGAACTGGCCTTCCTCCTCCGGGAGTTCGATGTACTCCAGGCGGTAGCCGAAGCGCTCCACGGCGACCTTGTGGGTGAGCAGGATGAACATCGCCTGGAACACCGCGGAGCGGCTCGGGTCGTGCTGGAGCCCCAACTGCTCGACCAGCAGCGGGAAGGGGTACTCCTGGTTGTCCAGCCCGCCGAGCACGCTCTCCCGCACCCGGGCCAGCAGGTCGGCCACGGTCGGCTCCCCGGCCAGGCTCACGTGCAGCGGCAGCGGGTTGACGAAGTAGCCGTAGACCGAGGCGAACTCCTCCTGGGTGCGGCCGGTGACCGGGCTGCCGACCACGATGTCCGGCTGCCCGGACCAGCGGTGCAGCAGCAGGTAGTAGGCGCTGAGCAGCACCATGAACGGGGTGGCGCCGTTGGCACGGGCCAACTCGTGTACCCGGGCGGTGAGTTCGGCGTCCAGCTGGAAGAACTCGGAGGCGCCGTTGTGGGTCTGCACGGCCGGGCGCGGCTTGTCGGTGGGCAGCGCCAGCACCGGCATCTCGGCCGGCAGGTGGCCGCGCCAGTAGTCGAGCATCCGCCGGGCCTCGGGCCCGGCCAGGAAGCGGTTCTGGCGGTTGAGGAAGTCCAGGTAGCGGGCGGGCACCGGGGGCAGCTCCGGGGGGCGGCCCTGGCGCAGCGCCTCGTAGACCTCGAACAGCTCCTCGATGAAGGTGAAGGTGGAGATCGCGTCCGAGACGATGTGGTGGACGGCCTTCATCAGCACCCAGCGGTCCGGCCCGCGCCGGAACAGCCGCAGCCGGACCAGCGGGTCCTCGGCGAGGTCGTACGGCCGCCGGTACTCGCGGACGATCAGGTCGTGGATCTCCTCCCACGGCCGGCCCTCGACGTCGAACAGCCCGGTGTCGGCCTCGACCTCCTCCCGGATGCGCTGGACCGGGCGGCCCTCCTCGGCGGTGAAGGCGGCGCGCAGCTCGGGGTGCCGGGCGACCAGGAACCGGAAGGCCCCGAACATCAGCTCCGGGTCGAGCTCCGCGCGGACCTCCACGGCGCCGCCGATGTTGTACGCGAAGCCGTCCGGGTGCAGCAGGCGCAGGAACCAGAGCGCCTGCTGGTTGTGGGTGAGCGGGAAGCGGGACTCGTCGGCGTACAGCTCCACCTCGGCCTCGGCCGGGCCGCCGGCGGCGGCGAGCCGCTCGGCCAGGCCCTCGGTGAGCAGGTCGACCAGGTCGCCGAGGCTGCCGTTGCTGAGCAGGGCCACCACCGGCAGGGCGACGCCCAGTTCGCCGTGCACCCGGGCGCGCAGCTCCATGGCGAGCAGCGAGTCCAGGCCGTGCGCGCCGAGTCTCGTGTCGGCGTCGATCCGTTCGGCGGCGATCCGCAGCACGGCCGCGGCGGCGGCGGTCAGCCGCTCGGCGACCAGCTCCCGGCGGGCCTGCGGGTCGGCCGCGCGGTAGGCGTCCAGGAAGCCGCCGGTCTCGGCCGGGGCCTGCTCGGCGGCGCTCGCCGCGAGGTCGGCGACCAGCGGCGGCGGCGCCGGGTACCAGGCGAGGAAGGTCGGCCAGTCGACCACGGTGGCGACCAGCAGCTGGGCGCGGTCCTGGCCGAGGACGCGCTCCAGGACGGCCGTTCCGGCGTCCGGCGGCAGCGAGCTCATGCCGCGGGCGTCGCGGTAGTGGGCGACCAGGCCCAGCTCCTCGATCATGCCGGTGGCCCACGGGCCCCAGTCCAGGCTGAGCCCGGGCAGCCCCTCGGCCCTGCGGTGGTGGGCCAGGGCGTCCAGGAAGGCGTTGCCGGCTGCGTAGTTGGTCTGTCCGGCGGTGGTGAGCAGCGAGGCGACGGAGGCGAACAGCACGAAGTGGTCGAGCGGTTCGTCGCTCAGCAGCCGGTGCAGCAGGTGGCCGCCGACCACCTTGGGGCCGTAGCCGGCGTCGAAGGCCGGACGGTCCATCTGGGCCAGCAGGGTGTCCTTGACCTGCCCGGCGAGGTGGAACACGCCCCGGATCGGCGGGAGTTGGCGCTGCCGGTAGTCGGCGAGCCAGCCCGCGAGGGCGGCCTCGTCGGTGACGTCGACCGGGGCGAGCAGCGGTTCGGCGCCGAGCGCCTGGAGTTCGCGCAGGAAGGCGATCCGCTCGCCGACGGGGGTGTCCGGGTCGGTGTACGCCCACTCCGAGCGCTCCGGCAGGGCGGTGCGGCCGACCAGGATCAGCCGCCGGGCGCCGCGCCGTACGAGGGTGCGGCAGAGCAGTCGGCCGAGCGCGCCGAAGGCGCCGGTGACCAGGTAGCTGCCGTCGGGGCGGAGGACCGGCGGCAGCGGGCGGGTGAGGCCCTCGGCCTGCCGCAGCCGGCTGGTGAGCCGGACGCCGGCCCGCAGGGCGATCTCCTGCTCGTCCCGGGCCGCGAGTTCGGCGAGCAGCGCCTCGGCCTGCTCGGCGGCGTCGACGGCCGGGTCGAGGTCGATCAGGGTGCCGCGCTGGGCGACCAGCTCCTGCTGCCACAGCACCCGGCCGATGCCCCAGGCGGGGGCGCCGAGCGGTTCGACCCGGTCGCCGGGGGCGGCGGGCTGGGTGCCCCGGGTGACGATGTGCAGCCGGCCGTCCGGGCGGGCGGCGGGCAGGGCCTGGGCGAGGGTGATCAGGGAGTAGGCGCCGAGGGTCGCGAGCGGGCCGAGCCGGTCGGCGGCGGTGGCGGCCAGCGCGGGCTGGTCGAGGTTCCAGAGGTGGACGACGGTGCCGAAGGCTGGGTCGAGGTCGGCGAGCAGCCGCCGGACGTCCTCGGCGGAGTCGGGCCGGACGGTCGAGTGCCCCTCGCCGTGCCGGTACTCGTCTCCGGGCCGGACCAGGTGGCAGCGGGTGCCGCGCCCGGCGGCCAGGGCCGCCAGGCGGTCGCCGAGGCCGCCCTCGTCGGCGAAGAGCAGCAGGTCGCCGGGGGTCTCGTCGAGGGGCGCCTCGGCGGCGGCCACCCAGTCGACCTCGGTGAGCCAGCCGTCGATGGTGGACAGCCCGACGGAGGCCGGGGCCTGGGCGACGTCGGCGACCCGGAAGCCGGTGACCCGGCCGACCGGGGTGCCGTCCTCGGTGTAGAGCGCGAGGTCGCCGACGAGCTCCTCGCCGCTGTCCCGGGTGACGGTGGCGTGCACCCAGAGCGGGCGGTCGCCGATCGCGTCGAGCCGGACCTCCGCGATCGAGACGGGGAGCCGAACGCTGCCGCCCTCGGGCACCGCCAGCCGGGTGGTGAGCAGGGTCTGGAAGCAGCCGTCCAGCAGCACCGGGTGGAGGTGGTGGTCGGCCGCGTCCGGGCCGAGCTGGGTGGTCGGCCGGATCCGGGCCAGCGCCTCGCCAGGGCCCGCCCACACCTCGGCGATGGCCTGGAAGGCGGGGCCGTAGTCGTAGCCGCGTTCGGCCAGCTGCCGGTAGCAGTCCGGGCCGTCCAGGTGCCGCCCCCGGGCGCGCAGGGCGTCCAGGTCCGGCGCGGGGCCGTAGGAGCGGCGCTGGCCGGTCCGGACCCGGCCGCCCGCGTGCACGGTCGGCTCGCCGCCGGCCGGGGTGGAGGCGATGGTGAAGCGGGCGTCCTCCGGCGCGTAGCCGAGCTGGACGGGGACGGGCTCGGCCTCGGAGAGGAACAGCGCCCGGTTCAGCTCGATCTCGGCCAGCGTCACCTCGGTGCCGCCGGTCAGGGTGCGGACGGCCTGGGCGGCCATCTCCAGGTACCCGGCGGCCGGGAAGACCACCTGGCCCTCGATCCGGTGGTCGGTCAGGTAGGGCAGCCGCTCGGGGTCGAGGGTGCCGGTCCAGCCGGGCTGGGCGCTCGCGGTGCGGCGGCCGAGCAGCGGGTGGTCCAGCCGCCCGAGCCGGACCTGCTCGACCGGCTTGGGCTCCACCCAGTACCGGTCGCGCCGCCACGGGTAGGCCGGCAGCGGCACCGGGCGGCCGGCCGGGTGCAGCGCGTCCCAGCTCAACTCGACGCCGAGGGTGTGCAGTTCGGCGAGGCTGCGGGCGAGGCGCTCGGGCTCGTCCTGCTGCCGGCGGATCGACGGCAGGGTGTGCGCCTGCTCCGCGCACTCGCGGATCGCGTGGCCGAGCACCGGGTGCGGGCCGAGCTCCAGGAACAGCCCGTGCCCGTCCTCGGCCATCCGCTCGACGGCGGCCCGGAAGCGCACCGGGTTGCGGACGTTCTGCCACCAGTACTCGCCGTCCAGCTCCGGCCCGCGGGCGAGCCCCTCGCGGGCGGTGAGGTAGAGCGGCAGCCGGGCCGCCTGGGGCTTGATGGCGGCGAGCGCGGCCACCAGCTCGCCGCGGATCGGGTCCATCCGCACGCTGTGGTACGGGACTTCGACGTCCAGCAGGCGGGCGAAGACGCCCTGCTGGCGCAGCTCCTCGGCCAGTTCGCCGAGGGCCTCGGCGTCCCCGGCCAGGGTCACCGCGGAGGGGCTGTTGACCGCGCCGAGCGAGATCTGGGAGCGGTACGGGCGGATCCGGCGCTCCGCCTCGGCCTCCGGGAGGCCGACCGCGAGCATGGTGCCGGTGCCGGCCAGGCGCTGCTGGAGCCGGCTGCGGGCGAGCACCACCCGGACGGCGTCGGCCAGGTCGTAGACCCCGGCCTCGTGGAAGGCGGCGACCTCGCCGGTGCTGTGGCCGACCACCGCGTCGGGGCGCAGGCCGTGGCTCCGCCAGAGCGCCGAAAGCCCCACCTGGACGGCGAAGTTGGCGGGCTGGGCCAGCCAGGTCTCGGCCATCCGGGAGTCCGCCTCGTCGCGGTCCAGCTCGGTCAGCAGCGACCAGCCGGCCTGCGCGCGGATCTCCCGGTCGACGGCCCGCACGGCCTCCCGGTAGACCGGCTCGTGCTCGTACAGCCCCCGGCCCATGCCCCACCACTGCGGGCCCATGCCGGTGAACACCCAGGCCAGCCGGCGCTGCCGGCGTTCCCGGGCGTGGCCCTGGACCACCCGCGGGTGCTCCTCGCCGCGCTCGTACGCGGCCAGCGCCTCGTCCAGGTCCTCCCGGGTGGAGTAGACCACGCCGAGCCGCTCGGGCAGGTGCTGACGGCGGTGCGCCAGGGTGTGGCCGAGGTCGGCGAGGGGCGTCCCGCCGGCGAGCTCCTGCCGTACGGCGGCGGCCAGTTCGGGCAGTCCGGCGGCGTCCTTGGTGCTCAGCGGCAGCACCGTGCGGGCCGGCTCGGCCACCGGTGCGGCGGGCCCGGGCCGCGGCGGCTCCTCCAGCAGGACGTGGGCGTTGGTGCCGCCGAAGCCGAAGGAGTTGACGCCGGCCCGGGCCGGGCCCCGGTGCTCGGGCCAGTCCACCGGGGCGGTCGGGATCTCGAACGGCAGCGCGTCGAGGTCGATGCCGGGGTTGGGCCGCTCCAGGTTGAGGTGCGGCGGGATGCGGCGGTGCTTGATCGCGAGCGCGGTCTTGATCAGCCCGGCGACGCCGGCCGCCGCCTCGGTGTGCCCGATGTTGGTCTTGACCGAGCCGACGTAGCAGCGGTCCCCGGCGCGGCGGCCGACGCCGAGCACCCGGCCGAGGGCGGCGGCCTCGATCGGGTCGCCGACCGGGGTGGAGGTGCCGTGCGCCTCGACGTACTGGAGGCTGCCGGGCAGCACCCCGGCCTCGGCGCAGACCCGCTCGATCAGGGTGACCTGGGCGTCCGCGCTGGGGACGGTGATGCCGTTGGTGCGGCCGTCCTGGTTGACGCCGGTGCCGAGGATGACGGCGTGCACCGGGTCCCCGTCGCGCAGCGCGTCGGAGAGCCGCTTGAGCACGACCACGCCGACGCCCTCGGCCCGGACGTAGCCGTCCGCGGAGGCGTCGAAGGCGCGCGAGCGGCCGTCCGCGGAGAGGAAGCCGCCCTTGGTCTCGGCGATCGTGTACTGCGGCGCCATGTGCAGCAACGCGCCGCCGGCCAGGGCGAGTTCGGTCTCGCCGCGGAGCAGGCTCTGGCAGGCGAGGTGGACCGCGACCAGCGAGGAGCTGCACGCGGTGTCGATCGAGACGCTCGGCCCGCGGAAGTCGAAGCAGTGCGAGATCCGGTTGGACACCATCGTCATCATGGTCCCGGTCGCGGTGTGCGCCGCGATGGTGGCGAAGTCGAGGTCGGCGAACTGGAGGATCTTCCAGTCGAGGGTGAAGGCGCCCATGTAGACGCCGACCTCCCGGCCGGCCAGCTCGCCGGGGCGCAGGCCGCCGTCCTCCAGGGCCTCCCAGCTGACCTCCAGGAGCTTGCGCTGCTGCGGGTCCATGTGTTCGGCCTCGCGTGGGCTGATCCCGAAGAAGTCCGGGTCGAAGGTGTCGAAGCCGTCGATGTAGCCGCCCCGGCCGCCGATCAGCCGCCCCGGCTTGGCCCGGTCCCTGCTGCCCAGGGTGCCGGTGTCGTAGCGGTCGGCGGGCGTCTCGGTGAGACAGTCCCGGCCCTCGATCAGGTTGCGCCAGTAGGACCGGTGGTCGTTGGCGTGTCCCGGCAGGCGGCAGCCGATACCGGTGATCGCGATGCGTTCGCGGGGCACGGCGAAGGGCGAGGAGGTCATGATCCAATCCGGGGTGGTGATGGCGTGGCGCCGGGGACACGGGCAGGTGGGAGCGGCCGCTCGGGCCGGGGGTCAGACGGACTGCTCGGTGGTCTTCGCCCGGCGCCAGGGGTGCAGCAGGGTGGCGCCGAGTTCGCCGGTGGCGGGGAACGCGGCCGGGTCGGTGAGGCCGACGGCCTTCGGCACTCGGCCGGGCCGCCAGGTGAAGCTCCCGAACACGTGGTCCCAGAGCGAGAGGTCGGAGGCGTAGTGGCCGGCTTCGGCGAGGTCGGTGCTGTGGTGCAGGCGGTGGAGTTCCGGCCCGGCCAGGACGTGGCCGAGCGGACCGATGCGGACTTCGATGTTGGCGTGGACGAAATACCCCTGAGCCAGGACGAATATTCCGACCACGAACACTGAATCCGCCGAGAATCCGATCAGCGCCAGCGACAGTTGCACCACGGACTGCGCGACGAACACGTCCAGGAAATGATTCACGCCGTTGTTCGCGACGTTCACCTTGTCCGGGACGTGGTGCACCCCGTGCAGCCGCCAGAGCCACCTGTTGCGGTGGGACCAGCGGTGCACGAGGTAGTCGCCGAGCGAGCCGACCAGCAGCGCGAGTGGGATCTCCACCGCGAACGGCAGCGCCGGGTGGGCCGGGCCGAGCACCTGCACCAGCGTCGCCACCAGCCCCTGGGCCAGTGCGCCGCCGACCATGCTCAGCGCGAAGTAGACGCTGTACCAGCCGAGTTCACGTCGGCTCGGATGCCAGTCGGTCCGGTACGGGATCACCCGCTCCAGGACCGCCAGGTAGACGAGGACGGCGATCAGGAAGAGCGGGGAGACCCGGTCCGGCCCCCAGCGGAAGTGCAGGGTCGCGACGGCTGTGCACAGCACACCCAGGAGCAGCAGCGGATGGGCGAGCCGGCGGGCAATGGCTGACAGCACGCGCCCCCCGTTCTTCGCGGACTAACGACTGGAAACGTCAGAGACTCTAGCGGGCGACGCGCGCCGTGACAGTCATTCGACGTGTTAACTCCATGAATGACCCGATCGGCGGACTATACGCGCACGAAGTTGACGTCTGTGCGGCGCGAAGGGGGCGCATTGTCGAGAAGAAGCGGGACTTGACGGTGTGTGACAACAGTCGTGCAGATCTTCGAGCGCTGATGTGCGCCCCTTCTGCGCCGCCGCGCGCGGCTATCGATCCGGCCATATCCCACGGCCGGCGCCGCGACTCCAGGAGCGCCCCCGGGTCAGGAGCGGGCCGGCTCCGCCCATCGGTGTGCGGCACGGGGCGCGTGCGCCGCGAGACGGTCGCGCAGACCGCGCAGCTCGTACTCGACCAGCGCGGGCAGCGCGGTCGCGCCGGTCGCCTCCAGGGCGGGGCCGAGCAGGTCGACGGCCGTGGCCGGGTCGTGCGCGCAGACGTGGCAGTCGGCCGCGCGGACGATGAAGAGCAGACGGCTGGAGGGCAGTTGGTCCGGGCCGAGCAGGCCGAGGGCGGTCTCGGTGGCGTCCAGCGCCCGGCGGGCCAGCCGGGGGTCGTCGGTGGCGGCGGCGAGGTCGCGCAGCGCGGCCGCCGCCGCGGACTCGACCCGCATCCTCATCGAGGCGATGGAGAGCCAGGGCACGTCGACCTCGTCCTCCGCGCCGATGTGGTCCAGGTGCGACCGGGCCAGGTCGATCTGCCGGACGGTCGCCCGCACGTCGCCGGTGAGCGCGTGCGCCCGGGCCCGGCTGATCCGGCCCATCGCGCCGGCCCAGTGCCGGTCCGGGGCGGCCCGTTCGATCTCGCGGGCGTAGCCGAGGGCGGCGACCGGGTCGCCGTCCAGCCGGGCCAGGATGCTCATGTCGCTGAGCGTGCCGACCTGGGTGGCCCGGTCCGCGGCCAGCCCGGCCCAGGTGAGGGCGCGGTCGTAGCAGGCCATCGCGGTGGCGTTGCGGCCGTCCTGCATCCGCAGCGCACCGGCCGCGTGGGCGTGCTCGGCGGCCAGCCGGACCAGCGGGCC
>NZ_LFVW01001295.1:0-972 GCF_001182915.1 Kitasatospora sp. MY 5-36 | reverse complement strand
ACCGCGTACGGAATCGACCACGCCCGCGCGGGCGGTAGGAGCCGAGCGGCCGGGAGCGGCGCAGGTGCAGCGCGGTGGCGGTGAGGTGCAGCTTCTCCCGGGCGAGGTCGCCGGGGCGCGGCGCGGCCGCGTCGGTGAGCCGCACGGCCAGCGCGCCGAGGTCCACCACGCCCCGGTTGTCCGGGTCCACCAGGGTGTACAGCGGCTCCTCGCCGCCCTGGTAGAGGTCCGGCACGCCCGGCACGGTGAGGTGCAGCAGCGCGGCGGCCAGGGTGTTGGCGCGGGCGTACGGGGCGAGGGCGTGCACGGCGCCCTCGACCCGGGGGAGCAGCCCGGGGTTGCCGTGGACGGAGCGGGCGCGCTGCTCCAGGGCCCGCTCGTAGCGGGGGTCGGGGGTGGTCCAGGAGGTGTGCAGCTTGGCCTCGCGGACGGCCTTGAGCAGGGCGGCGGCCAGCCGGTCCGGGTCGATCGGCCAGGCGGCGACCAGGGTGTGCCAGAGCAGCCAGTCGGCGTCCCGGTCGAGGCCGGGCGCGGCGGGGCCCGCCGCGGTGGACCAGGCGTCGACCTCGGCGGCCCAGGCGTCCGGCCGCTCGGCGAGCACGGCGAGCCGGGCCCGGGCGTCGGCGCTGCGCTTGGTGTCGTGGGTGGAGAGCACCGTCATGCCGTGCGGCCAGGTGCGTTCCTGGGCGCGGCACCAGTCGTGGAACTCCGCCGGGTGCAGTCCGGGCCGGGCCGGCTCGCCGCCGACCTCGTTGAGGCCGGGCAGGGCGTTCCAGCGGTAGAAGGCGGTGTCCTCGACGCCCTTGGCGGCCACCGCGGCGGCGGTCTGGGCGAAGCGCGCGCAGAACTCGTCCTTGTCCGCGCCGCGGCCCAGCTCCCCGAGCGCGAGCGCGGCCACCAGCCGGTCGGTCGGGTCGGCGGAGTCGTCCAGGGCGGCCCGCAGCTGCCGCGCCGAGGCGGCCGGGACGGCCT
>NZ_LFVW01001294.1:0-976 GCF_001182915.1 Kitasatospora sp. MY 5-36 | reverse complement strand
CCGGCCAGGTGCTGCTCGCGGGCGAGGAGACCGGCCGGCCCGGTCCTGAGGCGGTGAGCCGGCTCTGGACGGCCGCGCTGCCGGCCCTGGTGACGGCGGAGCGCCGGGCGGGCTACCGGGTCTGAGGCCCCGGCCCCGGGGCTCCCGGAGTCGGGGCTCAGGCGCGCTCGGCGACGCTCAGCCGGGCGAGCGCGTGCGGCTGGACCAGGCCGGGCAGCAGCAGCGTCCAGAGGTCGGACAGCCGCTGGATCAGGTCCTGCCGGTCGGCCAGCACCTGGGAGCTCAGCTGGATGCCGGTGACGGCCCCGGTGATCACCCCGGCGGCCGCGGTCAGGTCGACCCCCGGGTGGAGGTCGCCGGCCTCCCGGGCGTGCTCCAGCAGGACGCGGACGGTGTCCATCCAGCCCTGGTAGGCCGCGAGCTGCGGCTGGGTGAAGCTGCCGTGCTCGATCGTCAGCCGGATGCTGCCGCGCACCAGCGGGTCGGTCTGGAGCGCGCGGGCGAAGGCGTACCCGAGGTCGATCAGGTTCTGCACCGGGCTGTCCGAGGCCGGTGTCCAGCCGGAGATGAAGACGCCCTGTCCCTCGATGACGGCGAGCGCCAGCTCCTCCTTGGAGCGGAAGTGGAAGTACAGCGCGCCCTTGGTGACGCCGGCGCGGTCCAGGATCTCGGACATCGTGGCGGCGGCGTAGCCCCGCTCGTCGAACACCTCGGCCGCCGCGACGAGTACCGTCTGGCGGGTCGCCAGCGCGCGGGCCTGCCTGGCCATCGCAGCCTCCCTGGAAAGTTCTGGTCTCGGCAGCGGCCGATCCTATGGGGGCGGACGGGGCGGCGGACGCATACCGTCCAGTAGGCATCCTACCGAGCCCGCCGCGGGCCCCTCCGGCCCCGGCCGACCGGGCGGGAGCACCGCCGACGCGGCCCCGGACCAGCGCCGACGCGGCCCCGGACGAAGCCCGAGGCGGCCCGGGCAACG
>NZ_LFVW01001293.1:0-986 GCF_001182915.1 Kitasatospora sp. MY 5-36 | reverse complement strand
GCCCGGCCCCGCCAGGCCGGCGGCCCGGCCCGCCCCGGCGCCGTGGACCCGTCCGGCAACGCAGGCCCGTCCGACCCGGCGGGCCCGTCCAGCACCACCGGGGTGAGCGGAGCATGAACGTGGCCACCCGAACCATGACCCAGACGCTGCGCCGGCTGAGCTTCACCTTCGCCGCCGACGGCAGCCACGCCGCCTGCCTCGCCTCCTCCGCCGACAGCGGCTGGTACGTGGAGAGTTGGCGACTGCCGCAGGACGGCGGACCGGCCGCGCCGACCGCGCTGCCGCTGCCCGGCAACCGCGCGGAGAGCCTGCGCTCACAGCTGGTCGCACTGCCGGACGGCTCGGTGCTGACCTGCCGGCACGACGGCGAGCGGCACGACCTGGTCCGCCTCTCGTACGGCGGGAACAGCGCCCTGGAACAGCAGTTGGGCTCGCTGCGGATGACCGGCCTGCGGGTCCTGCCGCTCCCCGCCCAGGCCGGGGCCGACCCGCGGACGCCGGTGGCGGTCGCGCTCGGCAGCGACACCCGCCCGGCGACCACCGCCTGGCTGGTGCGCACGGACGGCAGCGAACCCGAACAGGTCGCCGAGATCCCGGGGTTGCACGGCGGCGGCACCTGGCTGGACCGTACTGGCACGCTGCTCGCGCTGGACCGGGTGAACGCGGGCCTGGTCCGCAGCGTGGTGCTCGACCTGCGCGCCGGCCGCACCTCCCCCCTGCTGGAGATCGGCCCGCGGAGCAACGACCGCCTGGTGCTGTTCGACCCGGACAGCCGGTTCGCGATGGTGCGCAGCGACGCGCCCGGCACCGACCGGCTCGGCTGGGGCGTCCTCGGCGCCGGGGAGCCGCTGCGCTTCCCCGAGTGCCTGCACGTCGCGGGCATGTTCCTGCGGCCGGTCGCCCTGCGGGTCGCGGCGGGCGGCCCCCGGGTCGCGGTGCAGATCGACCACGGCGCGGGCTCGGCGCTCGCGCTGTGGCGGCCCTCG
>NZ_LFVW01001292.1:0-989 GCF_001182915.1 Kitasatospora sp. MY 5-36 | reverse complement strand
CGCCCTGCTCCGGGCCCTGGCCGCGCTCCCGGCGGCCGCCCCGGCGCTGGCGGCGTGCGCACGGTGACGGCGGTATCGGCCTGAGCACCGCGGCGACGGCACCGGCGTGGCCTGGGCGCCGTGGCGGCGGCGCTCAGGCTCCGAAGATCTCCTCCACCAGGTCCTCGTCCGAGACGTGGTCCGGCGCGTCGAACACCACGTCCGCGACGCCCTTCAGGCCGATCCCCCGGTCCAGCGCGTCCATGCAGGCCCGGGCCTGCTCGTCGGTGGCGAAGTCCCACACCCGCAGCCGCCGCACCAGCACCAGCGCCTCCATCGGGCTCATCCGCGGCGCCCGGCGGCGCGGCCCCGGCCCCTTGCGGCCGGCCTCGGCCAGCTGCCGCTGGTACCCGGCCAGGTCCTGCCAGGCCTGCACGGTGCTCGGGTGCTGCTCGCCCAGCACCCGGGCGAGGTCCGGCAGCAGCCCGTGCAGCTGGATCACCGCGCCCTGCGGGTCGCCCCGGTTGGCCTGGTGCAGCGCGAGGTCGTGCCGGGCCTTCAGGACCCGGGGGTCGTACGGGCCCCAGGCGGCGTGCAGGTCGGGCAGCAGCTCGTGCATCAGCCGGATCGTGGTGATCGGCGCACCGCTCTCGCCGACGCACCAGACCAGGTGGTAGCGGGCGCCGAGGGTGTCCGGGTCGAGCGGGCCGAGCGCCGAGCGCATGTCGCCCACCAGGGCGGTCAGCAGCCGGATCGCGCCGTTCAGGTCCCCGGTCCGGCTGAGGTACCAGGCGAAGTCCCGCCAGGTGCACAGGGTGTCCCGGTCGCTCGCGCCGAGCACGGTCACGCACTCCTGGGCGACGGTCTGCAGGAGCATCGCCGACTCGCCGGCCGTCGCCGCCCGGTAGGCGGCCGACCGGCGCTCGCGCAGCCCGGCCCGTACGGCCTCGGAGGGCGGCGCGGCCGTCACCGGCGGCGTGGTCAGCGGCGGCAGCACCGACGGGACGGCG
>NZ_LFVW01001291.1:0-994 GCF_001182915.1 Kitasatospora sp. MY 5-36 | reverse complement strand
CAGCGCGGCGGCGAGCACCCGGCGGCCCTTGGGGCCGAGCGCCTCGCGCGGCCCGAGGGCCAGGGTGCGGACCTCCGGCCGCTCGGCGAAGCGGGCGACGGCGGAGAGCGTCTCGTACAGGTCGGTGCCGGGGGCGAGTTCCAGGTCCCCCGCGACGTAGGCCCGGGCCAGGCCCAGCTCGCCCGGCTGCCAGACCAGCCGGCGCAGCGCCCGGCGGTTGCGCAGGACCACGGTGGGCGCGCCCGGCGGCCCGGCGGCGCTGCCGTCCCAGGCCTGTACCCGCAGCGGTACCGGGACCCCCAACAGCCCTTCGAGGGCTTCGACCAGTTGACCTGCGAGCTTCGCCACCGCGCGCCTCCGTCCAGTCGTCCTGCGGAACCTCAGCTGACCCGGTCGGGCGGACCGGGGGCGGCCTGCGGCACTCCCAGGCGCGGGACGGGCGGCACCCAGCTTGTCCCACCGCGGCCGCCCGGTTTCCGGGTGGCACGCCGCGGGCGGCCGGCTGTCACCCGAAATGCCGACGGGCCCCACCCGCTGCAACAGCGGGTGGGGCCCGTGCATTCCGTCCGTGGACGGGGAGCTGAGCGAGCGTCAGGATCCGGCCGGGATCAGTCCTCCTCGGCCAGGGTGAGCTCGACGCCGCCGGTGAAGCCGGCCGCCGCGTTGTAGATGAACGCGGAGAGCGTGGACAGGGCGGTCAGCAGGACGACGTCGACCACGGCGATCAGCGTGGTGAAGGTCATCACCTTGCCGAAGCCGACGTAGTCCATCAGGTTGAGGCCGCCGCTGCTGTCCGAGCCGGTGACGTCCTTGAGGGTCTTGGTCAGCGAGTCGAAGACGCCGAGCGAGTCCAGCGTCATCCACAGCACGGCCGCGGCCACGATGATGATGATGCCGACGGCCAGCGACAGCAGGAAGCTGACCTTCATCACCGACCACGGGTCCACCTTGGTCACCCGCAGCCGGGCCTTGCGGGTCCGGCCGAGGCCGGCCC
>NZ_LFVW01001290.1:0-1003 GCF_001182915.1 Kitasatospora sp. MY 5-36 | reverse complement strand
CGGGCCAGCAGCTCGCGCAGCCCGGCGGCGGGCCGCTCCGCGAGCCGCAGCTCCTGCACCACCCGGGCGCCGAACAGCACGGTCAGTTCGGCGAGTTCGGCCCGGGAGAGGTGGTGGCCGTCGCACGCCCGGTGCCACAGCTCCTCCAGTCGCAGCCGGACCCGCTCCGGAACGCCGGCGAGCAGGGCGGCCTGCCCGGCGCAGACGTGCGCCCGGTCCGGGTAGGCGGCCGCCTGGGTCACCGGCGCGTAGCGCAGCAGCGGACGGAAGGGCTGCGGCAGCACGGGGTAGCGGGTCTGGTCGAGCAGGGTCTCCAGCGCCGCCGCCTGGGCGTCGGCCGTGGGCGGCTCCACCACCGCGCCCTCGCCGTCCTCGCCCTCCGCGGTCGCGCCGGGCGCGAGCAGCACACTCAGCCCGGCCCGCCGCACCGCCGCCTCGCCGAGCAGCGCGTCCAGGGCGCGGACCTGCTCCGGGCCGAGCTGGCGGCCGTCGCGGGCCTGGTCGAGCAGTTCCCGGATCGCCTCCGCCGCCGGGCTGCCCTCGGCGCGGTCCTCGCAACCGCACCCGCCCGGCCCGCAGGGCGCCGTACGGACCGGCTCCGGCGGCACCGGGAAGGACTCCGGGGCGCCGCCGCAGAAGGTGAGCGAGCGGCCGTGGTCGACCAGGGCGACGTTGCCGCGGGCGACGCTCACGTCGGCGATCGGGCCGCAGTCGCTGCCGCCGTGGGAGGACAGGCAGACCGGGAAGGCGAGCGCGTCCTCCGGCGCCCAGGTGACCTCCAGCACGGGCTGGTCGTACAGCTCGTCGACCAGCGGGGTGACGGAGGTGAGCCGGACGGCCTGGCGGTGCGCGGGGTCGGCGTCGGCGGGCGCGCCGGTGCGCGGGCCGAGGACCTCCTCGATGACCAGCAGGTCGCCGGGGCGCAGCGCCAGGTGGCGGGTGCGGGGCTCGGGCTTGTCGGTGCCGGGCCGGTCGCCGGGCGGGGCGGTGTCCTCGCGCGGGG
>NZ_LFVW01001289.1:0-1004 GCF_001182915.1 Kitasatospora sp. MY 5-36 | reverse complement strand
GGCCCGGTGCCGGCCACCACCAGCACCGCGGGCCGCCGCCGGGCCCGCAGGGCGGCCAGCGCCTCGATCGCCCGCTCGGGCCGCTTCTCCGCCGAGAGCCGGGAGCAGAGCACCAGCAGCGTCTCGTCCGGAGCGGCGTACCGGGCCCGCTCGGCCGCCCGTGCGGTCGGCGGCAGCGGGCGCATCGCGTCGAGGTCCACCCCCAGTGGGGCCCGGACCAGGTTCGGGGTGCCGATCCGCCGGAACTCCGCCGCCGCCCAGTCGGTGGTGCAGAGCACCGAGTCGTAGGCGCGGGCGGTGGCCGCGTTGAACCGGTCGGCCGTCGCGCCCGCCAGCGGACCGGGCAGGCCCCAGGTGCGCAGCAGGCCGGCGGCGCTCTCGTGCGAGACCATCACCGAGCGCACGCCGTGCCGCCGCGCCCAGGCGCCGGTCCAGCGCAGCGTGGTGCGGTCGGACACCTCCAGCCGGTCGGGGGAGAACCTGGTCAGCTCGGCGGCGACGGCCCGCCGGTCGGTGAGCAGCCGGTAGCCGCCGCTGGCCGGCAGCACCGGGCCGGGCAGGGTGACCACCACGCCCTGCTCGGTCTCCTCCTCGGAGCGCCGCTCCCCGGGGACGATCAGCACCGGACGGTGCCCGGCGGCCCGGTACCCGACACCGAGGTGGCGCAGCGCGGTGCGCAGACCGCCGGAGACCGGGGTGACGAAGTTGGCGAGCCGGACGATCGTCAGCGCCTCGCCGGTCGCCGAGACCCTGCCGGCCATCGGAGCCTCACCGGCGATCGGCGAGGCGCCGGCCGTAGGCGCCCCGCCGTCGGGAACGGAGCTCATGCCGGCAGCTCCTCCGACAGGGCGGGCGCCACCGGCGCGGCCGACGCCGGGGCGGCGGACGGCAGCCGCACTCCGCGGTGCTCCGCCAGCACCTCGGCGTAGTGCCACAGCAGCAGGTCCCCGACCGCCTCCCAGGTGCGCGCGGTCACCTCGGCGCGCCCGGCCTGCCCGTACCCG
>NZ_LFVW01001288.1:0-1007 GCF_001182915.1 Kitasatospora sp. MY 5-36 | reverse complement strand
CGGCGGCACCGGCCTCCCCGGCGCCCAGGACCCCGAGGGCACCGGCACGGGCGGCACGAACAGCACCGGCGGCACGGCCGGCGGCCCGCCCCCCGGCGGCATGGGCGGCCTGCTCGACGGCCCCAAGGTGACCGACGAGGTCGCCGCCATGCTCAAGGAGAGCGCCGACCACTACACCTGGGCGGCCGCCGCGATCGGCTCGCAGACCGCGGCAGGCTACCAACTCGCCACCGGCGAACCGGTGATGGCCCTCGGCGGCTTCAACGGCACCGACCCCTCGCTGACCCTGGCCGGCTTCCAGAAGTACGTCCAGGAGGGGAAGGTGCACTGGTTCATCGGTGCGGGCGGCTCCCGCCGCGGCTTCGGCGGCGGCGCGGGCGGCGAGGGCGGGCAGCAGAGCGAGTCCGCCCAGATCGAGTCCTGGGTGACCGCCCACTTCACCGCGAAGACCATCGGCTCGACCACCTTCTACGACCTGACGGCCCCCACCTCCTGACCAGGGGGCCGCGACCCCGGAGGGGGCGTGCCGCGCGAAAGCGGCACGCCCCCTCCGCGCTGTCCCCGGCCGACCCTCGCCGAGCTCATCCGGCCCCCGCCGCCCTCAGTCCGACCCGCAGTGGGTGCCCGCCGCCGGCAGCCGCCCGTCCACCAGGAACGCCGTCACGGCCGCCCGGACGCAGCCGCTCTTGTCGTACGCGGTGTGCCCGTCGCCCTCCCGGGTGAGCAGCACGCCGTGCTCCAGCCCGGCGGAGAGCCGCTCGGCCCAGGCGTACGGGGTGACCGGGTCGGCGGTGGAGCCGATCACCAGGAGCGGGGCGCTGCCCGGCGCCCGGACCGGTCGCGGCGGCTCGGCCGGACGGTACGGCCAGGGACGGCAGTCCGCTTCGAGCAGGGTGCCGACCGGGTCGTGCCCGCTGGTCAGCGGGGCGCGGGCGGCGAGTTCGGCGAGGGCCGGGCGCAGTTCCGCCTCGGTGGGCGGCGGCGGGCCGTCCGCGCAGGAGATGGCG
>NZ_LFVW01001287.1:0-1012 GCF_001182915.1 Kitasatospora sp. MY 5-36 | reverse complement strand
GAGGGCGCCGCCCCCGCCGAAGCGCTGGCCCGGCTGGACGAGGCGACGGCGCCGGGCATCGACGCCGGCCGCTCGCTGGAGCTGCTGGCCGCGATCCTGCGCGGCCGCACCGTCGAGCGCCCGGCCGTCCTGGTCCTGGACGACTGCCAGTGGGCCGGCCCGGTGCTGCTGGACGCCGTCGAGCGGCTGGCCGTCGAACTCGGCGCGGCCCCCGTGCTGCTGCTCTGCCTGACCCGCCCCGAGCTCCCGGCCGCCCGCCCGGAGCTGCCGACGCTGCCGGTCGGCGGCCTGTCCTGGGACGAATCCGCCCTGCTGGCCGCCCAGTTGACCGAGCTGAGCGCCCACCAGGACGCGGTGCCCACCCGGCTGCTGGAACGCGCCGAGGGCAACCCGCTGCACCTGGAGGAGCTGCTGGCCGCCCTCACCGAGACCGAGGGCCCCGCACTGACGGACGAACTGCCGCCCACCGGACGGGCGTTGCTCAGCGCCCAGATCGACGGGCTGGAGCGCGACGAGCGCGCCACCCTCGACCTCGCCGCCGTCCTCGGCCGCGCCTTCACCGCCGCCGAACTCGCCGAACTCGCCCACGGCGGCAGCGACCAGGACGCCTTCGCCGACCCGCAGGACGACGTCTTCACCGGCCCGATCGACGGCCTGCCGGCCGGTCCGTCCGCCTGGGTCGACGACACCCCGCCGCGGCTGCACGCCGCGCTGGCCCGACTGGCCGAGCTGCGGCTGGTCGAACCGACCGGCACCGGCTACCGGTTCAGCAGCGGCCTGGTCCAGGAGTCGGTCTACCAGTCCATGTCCAAGCGGGCCCGCGCCGAGCGCCACGAGCGCGCCGCCGACCTGCCAGCCGTCCGCTCCACCGGGGACGCCGCCGTCGGCGGCCACCTGGAGCGCGCCCACCGCTACCGACTGGAACTCGGCCTGCTGGACACCCGCACCGACGTGCTGCGCACCCGCGCGGCCACCGCCCTCGGCACCGCCGGGGCCGGTGCGCTGGCCCGCG
>NZ_LFVW01001286.1:0-1019 GCF_001182915.1 Kitasatospora sp. MY 5-36 | reverse complement strand
CTCCGCGGGCGACGCCTGTACCGGTACGGACACCTGGACGGGCGCCGGGGCCGCGGCCGGTGCCGGGTGGGTGACCAGCTGATGCGGGATCAGCATCACCACGCCGGTACCGCCGCGTGCCGAGGGCCGGAAGGAGATCTGCAGCCCGTGCTTGCGCGCCAGCACGCCGACCACCGCCAGCCCCAGGCGGGTACCCGCCGAGAGCGTGGTGAGGTCCAGCGGTTCGGCGGAGACGGCCCGTTCGGCCCGGCGCAGCCAACTATCGCTCAGGCCCAGGCCGCTGTCCTCGACGGTGACCGCCAGCCCGGCGGGCACCTCCTCGACGTAGACGTGCACCTCGGCCGGCGGGGCGGAGAAGTTGGTGGCGTTGTCCAGCAGTTCGGCCAGCGCGTGCATCACGCCCTCGGCCGCGTACCCGGCGACCGCGGCGGTGCTGGCGTTGTGCAGCCGCACCCGCTGGTAGGCGCCGATCCGGCCGAGCGCGCCGCGCAGCACCGACTCCACGGCGATCGGCTTGGCCCAACGGCGGCCCGAGCGGGCGCCGGTGAGCACGGCGATGCTGTCGGCCATCCGGCCCGCCTGGGCGGTCGAGTGGTCCAGGCTCAGCAGGTCGCCGAGGACCTCCTCGTCGTGCCGGTGCTGCATCTCGCGCAGCTCGGCGTGCATGCTCGTGGCCAGCGCCTGGACCCGCCCGGCGGCGGTCGCGCACACCGCGAGCGCGGCGGCCCGCAGCCGCTCGCCGCGGCCGATCTCCTCGCCGACGGCACGCAGCAGCGGGTACTGGGGGTGCTTGCGGTGGACGGCCAGCGCACTGTCCACCGCCGCGCCGGCCCGCAGCTTCGCCACCACCTCGGGCAGCACGCCCTCGGTGATCCGGGCCAGTTCGGCGCGCTCGGCCTCGACCCGGGTCCGCTCAACCTCCGCCCCGGCCCGCTCGGCGTCGAGTTCGGCCCGCAGCCGGGCCAGCTCGGCGTGCGCGGTGGTGACGTCGGCCTCGGCCCGGGCCTGCCCGGCGCGGG
>NZ_LFVW01000127.1:0-23235 GCF_001182915.1 Kitasatospora sp. MY 5-36 | reverse complement strand
GGCGGCGCGGTGGGCGGCCAGCCACGCGGACACGTACGGGGCGCCCCACACCGGGTGCCCGTAGGCGCCGAGTCCGACCTCGGCCGGGGTGCCGAAGGCGGCGGCGGTGGCGTCCAGCAGTTCGGCGCGGGCCGGGCCGGGGGCGCCGAGCAGTCCGGCGCCGGCCAGGTACACGGCGCGGTACGCGGGCAGGTAGAGGTTCAGTTCGGCGGGGGAGGCGTGCCCGCCCGCGGGCCGCAGGACCATCCGCACCCCGGCGGCCTCGACCGCGTACAGGCCCTCCTGCCAGGGGATCCCGGTCCAGGCGGGCCAGTGGGCCCGGGGCGTCGGGGCGGACAGCGGGCCGCCGACGGTGTCGGTGGGGGCGAGGAAGTCCGGCCGGCCGGTGGAGACGGTGCGGCCGAGGTCGGAGCCGGCCAGGGCGAGCGGGCCGATGCCGAGCCGGGTGCCGTAGGCGTAGTCGACCAGGCGGGCCTGCCGGGCGCCCTCGGTGACCTGGCGCAGCACCGCGTCGGCGAGGAACCCGTCGGGCGCGTACACCGCGAGGTCGGCGGGCGGTCCGGCGGGCGGGCCGGTGCGGGATCCGGTGAACAGCCCGCGCACGCCGCCGAAGTGGTCCACCCCGCTCTGGGTGTGGACCACGGCCCGCACCGGGCGGGTGTCCCCGGTGGTGGAGCGGTACAGGGCCAGGGCGGCGCGGGCCGTCTCGTACGAGCCGAGCGGGTCGATCACCAGCAGGGCGCGGGGGCCGGTGACGACGGTCAGGTTGGCGAGGTCGAAGCCGCGCACCTGGTAGAGGCCGTCGGCGACCCGGAACAGGCCCGAGGGGACGGCGAGCCGGCCCTGGCGGCGCAGCGGCGCCGCCACCGGGGAGTCGGCGTCGGCGGGGGTGTCGGAGGTGTGGAAGTCGAAGGCGTGGAAGTGCCAGACCGCCTCCTCGCCGTCCAGGGACGGCAGGGCCCGGTAGGGCGGGGCGGCGAGCAGGCCGCGTTGGGCGTTCTCGAAGTCGGCCGGGGCGTCGGGGAGTTCCTTGGCGCCGGCCAGGTTCCGTCGCGTGACGTACGCGGTCGGCTCCATGGGCACGAAGGTGTCGGCCACGGGCTTGCCCTCCTCAAGGCGTGACGGTCTCCGCGCGCTGCCCCGCGCGCGGAGACCGCCGACACTAGGGGTGACGGGCCGTATACACAACGGCAGGGGTGTGTGGAATGCGTGCGGGGTCGCGGCCGGTGCCCGGGTGCGGGGGTCCATCACCCGTTCGGGTGGCCGCGTGGCGGCTTCCGGTGCGGGCGGCGGGCGCGTGGGTAGCGTCGGGCCATGATCGCGGACTCGTCAACCGTCCTGACGTGTCGACGATTTGACTTATTGTCACATCAGTTAAGAGGCATCGTCGCATGGCAGAGAAGCGCCTGAAGTCCTGGGGCAACAACCGCTCCGGCCAGCTCGGGGACGGCACCTGGGCCGACCTCCGCACCACGGCCACCACCGTCCTCGGGCTCACCAGCGCCGAGGTGGTGAAGATCGCCGCCGGCGGCGCCGGTGCGAGCCTCGGGTACGGGCTGGCCCTGCTGACGGACCGTACGGTGCAGTCCTGGGGCGTCAACGGCTCGGGCCAGCTCGGCGACGGCACCGTGTTCAGCCACAACGCCCCCGGCCAGGTGGTCGACGTCTCCGACGCCACCGACATCGCGGCCGGCGGCGCGCACAGCCTCGCCCTGCTCGCCGACGGCACCGTGGTGGCCTGGGGGCAGAACACCCACGGCCAGCTCGGCAACGGGACGAACTCCGACAGCGGCGTCCCGGTCCGGGTCGAGGGCCTGCACAAGGTCGTCGCCATCGCCGCCGGCCTCCACCACAGCCTGGCGCTGCGCGAGGACGGCACCGTGTGGGCCTGGGGCTACAACGGCAACGGCCAGCTGGGCGACGGCACTTCGTCGAGCCGCGGCCTCCCGGCGCCGGTCACCGGCCTGACCGGCGTGAGCCGGATCGCCGCCGGGGCCGGACACAACCTCGTCCTGGTCGGCAAGCCGGGCGCCGGCGCCTCGGTGAAGGCCTGGGGCTACAACGCCACCGGCCAGCTCGGCGACAACACCACCATCAACCGCTTCACCCCGGTCGCCACCCGGCCGACCTGGTCGGGCGGCGTCTCGCAGATCGCGGCCGGCTGCAACCACAGCATGGCCGTGGTCGACGACGACAGCCGCCTCAAGGCCTGGGGCCAGAACACCGCGGGCCAACTCGGCGACGGCACCACCGTCTTCCGCGTCCTGCCCGTCACCGTCCCCGGCCTGACGGACGTCCGCCTGGTGGCCGCCGGCCGGGAGCACACCGTGGCACTGTCCGGCACCAGCACCGTGCACTCCTGGGGCAGCAACGGCTCCGGCCAGCTCGGCGACGGCACCACCACCGACAGCAGCACCCCGGTGCCCACCCTCACCGCGCTCACCGGCATCGACAAGATCGCCGCACCGGTGGGCGGCGACTTCAGCCTCGCCAACTGAGGCCCCGGGCGGGCGGCGTGGCGGGTTGTGCGCTCAGAGCGGGATGACGTTCACGGCCTGCGGCCCCTTGGGTCCCTGTTCGATCTGGAACTCCACCCGCTCGCCCTCCGTCAGGGTCCGGAACCCGCCCCCGATGATGCTCGAGTAGTGGACGAAGACGTCCGGGCCGGGGATGTCCGGCGTGATGAAGCCGAACCCCTTCTCGGCGTTGAACCACTTCACGGTGCCGAAGTTGACCAGGGCCCGGCGGCCCTCCGCCGCCACCGGCCCGGGCGCGGCCCGGTTCGCGGTCGCCTGTGCGGGGGTCGCCTGTGCGGGGGTCGCCTGCGTCGGGGTCGCCTGTGCCGGGGCTGCCTGTGCCGGGGCGCAGAGCGCGATCAGGGCCGCGAGGGCGAGGAGCGGCACGCACACCACGGCCGTCACGCGGCCGCGGACAAGGGAGAGAGGGGACATCGCACACTTCCTGACGGGACGTAGTCGATCGCCCACTCACAGTGCGGCCGGGGGTCGTTCTCCCGCAAGTGCCCGGAGCGGGAAGTCGGCCCGGCCGACTTCCCGCGTCCCGGCGCCACGACGGGAACCTCAGCAGCCCCGGCCGCCCCTCCTGCCACAATGCGCGGTGAGCGTTCTCGTAGCCGCCACCATGCAGACAGTGAGGTCATCATGTCGAAGGTCAAACTGAGTACCAACCACGGCGACATCGTCCTGCGCCTCGACGCGGAGAAGGCCCCGGCGACGGTGGAGAACTTCCTCCGGTACGTCACGGACGGCTTCTACGACGGGACGGTCTTCCACCGGGTCATCGACAACTTCATGGTCCAGGGCGGCGGGATGGAGCCCGGACTGAAGCGGAAGGAGACCCGCGCGCCCATCGAGAACGAGGCCGACAACGGCCTGAAGAACGTCAAGTACTCGGTGGCGATGGCCCGCACGGGGGACCCGCACTCGGCCACCGCCCAGTTCTTCATCAACGTCGCCGACAACGACTTCCTCAACCACAGCGGCAAGAACCCCCAGGGCTGGGGCTACGCCGTCTTCGGCGAGGTGGTCGAGGGCCAGGAGGTCGTGGACGCCATCAGGGCCGTCGCCACGGGCTCCAGGGCCGGCCACCAGGACGTCCCCAAGGAGGACGTGGTCCTGGTGAAGGCCGAGGTCGTCGAGTAGGGCGGACGGGCGGGCGGGGAGCGGTCGGGAGTGGGAAGTCGGCCCGGCCGACTTCCCACTGCGCGCGGCGCGCCGGAGCAGGGCCGGGAGAGCCCGGAGGCCGGAGCGCGGAAATCCGGATGACCGCGGCCGCCACCGCCCCCGACAATGGCGCATGCTGACCGACCACTGGCCGCTGCTGGGCCTGCGCCTGCGCACCCCCCGCCTCGAACTGCGCCTGCCCGCCGACGACGAACTCGCCGCCCTGGCCGACCTCGCCGCCCAAGGCGTCCACGAACCGGACCGGATGCCCTTCATCGTCCCGTGGACCGACCTCCCCCCGGCCCAGCGCGCCCGCTCCGTGGTCCAGCACCACTGGCTGCGCCGGGGCAACTGGTCCCCGGACGACTGGGCGCTGAACCTGGCCGTCTTCGAGAACGGCCGGGTCGTCGGCCTGCAGACCGTCGCCGCCCGCGACTTCGCCGTCCTGCGGCAGGCCTCCACCGGCTCCTGGCTCGGCGCGCGGCACCAGCGGCAGGGCATCGGCACCGAGATGCGCGCCGCCGTCCTGCACCTGGCCTTCGCGGGCCTGGGCGCGACGGAGGCGGTGTCGGGCGCCTTCGAGGACAACCCCTCCTCGTACGCCGTGTCGCGCAAGCACGGCTACGAACCCGACGGCGTCGACCGCCACCTGGTCCGCGGGCGCGGCGTGACGGAGCGGCGGCTGAGGCTCACCCGGGAGCGCTGGCAGGCGCGGCGCGAGGTCCCCGTCACCGTCGACGGACTGGCGCCCTGCCTGCCGCTGTTCGGCCTGCCGGGCGACCGCGGCGAGGGCATTTCAGACCCCGCGTGAGTGGGGCCTTTGGGGCGGTACGGTCAGGCGATGTACACGCTGCCGCCGAACCGCACGATCACCCGCGGCTGTCCGTTCACTCGTCCGTGAGCACCGGAAAGCGGCGCCGAGGCCTGGCAGACTCGACCGCATGCCCGAACAGACCCCCGTCCCGGCAGCGGACGAGGGCGACGCGCTGCGCCCCTACGCGGCCCACTACCCCGACGTGGCGCGGGCCGGGTCGCTGCTGAACGCCCTTCGGGCACAAGCCGATCGGGCGGGGCTCCGGCTCGGGGGCGAGCCGGCCGTCGAGCCGGGCCGGCGCCGGACGGCGGCGCGGGTGACCACCGGGGACCGGTCGACACGGGTCGGGATGACGGCGAGGGAGCGCGGCTTCGACGTCGGCTGCTGGGCGGGCGGAGTCCACCTGGCCACCGGCAGCACCGGCGACCTCGCCGAGGCCGCCGGGGCGGTGGCCACCTGGCAGGCGGGGGCCCGCCTCGCCGAACTCCTCGCGCGGTGGCCCTTCCCGCGGACCTGGGAACTGGCCGAGGCCCACGAACGGGGCGACGCCGTGCCGGTCCGGTGGCGCCGACTGCGCGAGTCCGCCACGCACGAGCGCCGACACGAAACCGGCCTGCGGGAACTCGTCGAGGCGGCCCACGCGCAGCCACGCCTGCGGGCCCTGTCGCCGGGCCGGAGCATGTACTGGCTCACCTTCAGCCGCCGGGCGGCGCCGCCGATCTCCTACGACCTGCCAAGGGTCGCGCCGCTCGGCGACGGCCGCTACCGGGTGCGGTTCGACGACGGGCGGCTGCAGGACGTCGACGGCGCGGAGGCAGTCGTCGCGGCGGTCGTCGACGCCCTGCCCGACGACGCCGTCCCCTCCTGAGCCGACGACCGCTACGAGTTCCTGGCCACCTGCCGCGCCACTGCGGTCCCCTGGCCGCACGCGAGCGCCGTCGTCAACTACCAGGCCGCCCCGCCCCGCCCCGCGTGCTGCGGCCAGGCGGGCGCGGGGCCTCCCGGGTGTGCGAACACCATGCGCGTCGACAAACGATGAACCGCACATGTCACGGCGTTCACCGCGCCGTCCACCGTTCGTTGACCGGCCGGCCGGATCGTTCACCACGGCGCGGAACACAGCCCGCGCACCCCACCCACGACCCACGGAATCGAGGGAGACCATGCGTATCTCCGCACGTACCGCCGCGCTGGCCGCGGTGACCGCCATCGGGCTCGGCACCATCGCCACCGGCACCGCCCAGGCCGCCCCGGCCCCCGCCCAGGCCGCCCTCTCGGCCGCCCGCAGCACCACGGTCCACCTGCACAACGGCACCGGCTGCACGCTCAACCGCACCGACTACTCGCTGTCCCACGGCATCTGGACCCAGGGCCAGGAGCCGCCGCAGTCGCTGGGCAACACCGGGGACGCCGTCTTCCAGTCGGAAAGCAACGGCTTCATGACCGGCACCGAGGGCTCGGTGACGTTCCAGGCGTCCAACTGCGAGGAGGGCTGGCGCAACGGCGCGGCCGTCAGGCTGCACTGGAACAACCCCTACGTCGGCAGCAACGGCTACGACGACGACGGCACCACCCGGGGCTTCTTCCGCACCACCCACGACACCGGCGCCGGCGACAACGCCAACGTCTACTGGGGCGCCTGGAAGGCCTGACCCGGTCCCGGGCACCGCCGGCCGACTCAGGAACCGACCCCCCTCCGCACGTGCCGGATGAACGGTGCCCCGCGACTGGATGCCGAACGGCCCGGACAGCCCGGGCCGTTCGGCACCCGGAGCGGCCCGGCCGCTCCCGGTGACGAACGGGGCCGGCCCGGAAACCCGCTTGGCCGGCCGCCCCTGAGCTGCGAGGATGCCTCCGTTTCCCAGACGGAGGACAGTTGTTCGTTTTTGTGTGCGCGGGGTGCGGGGCCGAGCTGACCACCGCACTGTTCCAGGTCGCCCTGCCCGTCCACGCCCACCAGAAGTACGGAAACGGGCTCCAACTCCCCGTGCTGATGGAACCCGGCACGTTCGCCGTGGACCCGGAGCCCTGGGGGCCGCCTTGGCGGCGGTGGGAGGAGGTCCGTCCCGACGAGGCGGCCGCCCGCGGCATCCACGCGCCGGTCCCCGCCCTGTCCGACGGCGCGCCCGGCGCGGTCGTCATCGCCCCGGGGGACGCGCGCAACACCCTGCTGATCCCGGAGGGGCGCGGCGGCTCCTGCTGCGGCCTCGACGGTGCCGACGGCCCCAACACGGCCTGTGCGGCCTGCGGTCGGTCGGTGGCGAGCCGGGTCGACGACTGCTCGCTCTGGCAGGCGGTGTGGCTCGCGCCGGACGCCGTGCGTCGCCTCCCCGTCGACGGAGAGCCCGTCGCGCCGCTGTCCTGGACGGAGGCGGTGGCGGAGGGGAAGGGCACGCCCCCGTTCGAGCCGATCGCCACGTGGGGCGGCCCGAGGCTGGGGTCAGGCCACTTCTGGTCGTGGAGCCCGCAGTGGGAGGCCGCGGCGGGCCGGGCCCTCGCCCACCTGCTGGCGGCCTCGGAACGCCGTCCGGTGACCGTCCCGCACGGCCTGGCCGCGGAGGTGTTCCAACGCGCCCTCGACGCCCTGCTGCCCGCGGGCCCGTCGCCGCGCCGCGCCGTCCTGGCCGGACCGGGACTGCCCGCCCCCGCCAGCGGGGCCGACATCCTCCTCGTCCCGACCCACCCCCGGACGGGAGAAGCCTGGGCCCCGCCCGCTCAGGCCTCCCACGCGTACCCGGTGCCGCTGCCGGTCGGGGTGTGGCGGTGGCTGGCCTTCCCCGAGCCGCACCTGCCCGTCCCCGCGTCGGGCGGCATGCCCGACGGCGTCCTGCGCGACGACCCGCCCGCTCCGCGCGCCCGTTACCCCTTCCGGGCCGACGCGGGCGTGTTCCGGCACACCCTGGCCCGGCTGCCGGCCGCCCGCAGCCCGTGGCTGCGGGAGATCCTGGAGAACCTCACCCGGCACATGCGCGCGGGCCTCTTCTGACCGCCGTCCGGGCCGTGACGTTCCGAACCCGGATGACGCGGGCCGCACCGGGCCCGGATCGGGAGGCCGGCCGGTGTCCTTTCCCCACCACGGGCGTTGAACGGGCGGGCGTCATGGGGGCGCCCTTTCCGACAGCCGTTGCCGCGACCGGCCGACCGGCCGGTGCGGCGACCGGGAAGGAGACGAGCATGGCCACGTACAACACGGAGATCTACACGGGCGGCGGGGGCTGGCAGGCGGACGAGCCCCTCACCCTCAACATCGCCAACCGTGGGCAGGCCGTCGGTGACGGCACTCCCTCGACGGGGACCACGGTCACCTGGACCAGCCCCGACGCGGGGGCGGGCAATGTCACCTTCTTCGACGACGGCAACAGCTTCCGGGGCACGGCCCAGTTCCCGGGCGAGGGTCCCGTCGAGTACCGGGGCTCCCTGGCCGACTGACCGGCGACCGCGCAGGCCCGGGCCCGGATGGACCCTCGCGCCGGTGAGCGTGAGGGTCCGCCATCCGGTTCCGTCCCGCTCCGGTCCCGCGACGAGGCGCTGCCACGGCGTCCCGCCCGCTGCTCCGCGCTCCGATCCCCCTGGTGGCCAAGGCCGGAGGCGGGTCGGCGCCGACGCCGCCGTCCCGGTGGGGCGGGGGAGGAGCAGGAAGTCGACTGGGCCGACTTCCTACTCCGGAGCGCCGTTCAGCGGCGCGCGCGTTCGTGGTGGACGAGGCCGGCGCTCGTGCAGGTGGGGGTGAAGCCGGCCTTGGCGAGGACCCGGCCGGAGGCGGGGTTGGCCTCCCGGTGGACGGCGAGCACCCGGGCGGGCAGGCCGTCGCCGGTGAGGAACTGCCGTACGGCGGCGGTGGCGTGGCCGCTGCCCCGGGCGTCCTCGCGCACGACGTAGCTGAGCCGGCCGGTGCCGCGGCCGGGGTCGAGCCGGAGCCGGACGACGCCGAGCAGGTCCCCGCCCACCTCGATGCCGCGAACGAGGAGCCCGGGGTCCGTGGCGGCCTCGCGGACGTAGGCGAGGGCCTGGACGCCGGTCATCGCGCCGAACCACACATCCGTGGCGGACCCGTCGGCATGGATGCGGCGAACCGACTCGGCGTCGCCGTCGGCCAGTTCACGCAGCCGCAGCACCGGAGCCGGCCGCCGTATCAGGCGAAGACGAGGCGGAAGACCTGGTTGTAGACGAAGAAGCCGCCCGGCTGGCCGGGGATCGGCTGCAGGTTGAAGGTCTCGGTGAAGAGCATCGGCTTGTCGAAGGCGTTGTCGATGGCGAGGTTGCCGGTCACCGTGACCAGGACGCCGCCGCCCGGGGCGGGCTGGGCGTCGGAGGAGGTGACGCTGTGCTTGACGACGGCGAGTTCGGGCCTGCTGATCGCCTCGATGATGCCCGCCTGCCCCTGGACCTGCTTGCCCTCCCAGGTGAGCATCGACTCGGGGCGGTAGAGGCTCGCCAGGTTGTTGCGAGTGGCGATGCCGCCGTCGAAGGTCGTGTAGTAGTGCCCGACGAACGAGTTCGCAATGCTGTTGAAATCCATGAATGGAACGTAGCGATCCGATCGCCGTCGGCACTCGAATTGCACAGTAATCGGCGTGCTTCGGTCGCCGGTGTGGTAGCGAGTGGGAAGTCGGCCTGGCCGACTTCCCACTCCGGCGCGGCCGTTCTAGCAGGGGCTGAGCCAGTAGACCCAGCCCCAGGGGGCCGCGCGGTCCTCGCTGTAGCCGCCGGGCGAGGTCCAGCCGACGTTGCCGTCGGCGCCGTAGAACCTGGCGTACAGCGTGGACCGCTGGTTGTTGATCCACGATCCGGTCCCGGTCCAGTAGATGCGGACCGGGTAGTTGCAGGTGAACAGGCGCAGTTCCTCGCCCGTGAAGTTCGTGCCGCTGTACGCGCACACGTAGGTGTACGGGCAGCCCGAGGACAGGGCGGGGGAGTCGGCCTTGGCGGCGAGGTCGCGGGCCCGCTCCTCCCCGGGCAGCGGGAGCAGCAGTTCGCCGCCGGGCAGGGCGATCTTGTTGACGGCCACCTGGCTCGCCCCGGGGGTCTTGGCGAGGTAGTCGTCGACCCGGTCCTGCAGGCTCCTGGCCTGGGCACCGCTCAGCCCCAGGTCCCGGGCCTGCGCCGAGAAGCCGGCCTGGCCGGCGCCCGAGCCACCCGCGCCGGTGGCGGCGGACGCGGCCGGGGCGACGCACACCGCCAGGGCGGCCGCGACGGCGAAGGGCACCGCGAGCAGACGCTTCTTCATGGTTCCCGCTTTCAGGCGTTTCAGCATGAAACCTCCTTGTAGGGGTCCTTCGGAAGCCCATCCTGTCCGGGCGCGGAAGCGGCGGTCTTGTAGGAATGCGTACGGCCGCTTGGCACCGGGGCGCGTGGAGCCGTGATCACGTGGCCGGGAAAAAGGGTTGGACGGGACGAGGCCCGGGCTTGTAGCTTGCAGTCGACCGTGACACCGCCCGAGGAGGTGAGACCCATGACCGCAGTACCGATATGGGTGCTCCCCTTGGGGTTCACGGCCGGCGACTGACGCAGGGTGTCGCCGGGAGCGCCGCGATGAGCAGGCAACTCCCGAAAGGCCACACCGATGCACTCTTCCCAGCCCCTTCACTTCACCGCCGAGTCCACGGCGGACGGCATGACCGAACGCGACTTCACCGTGGGCGGCGTCCCCGGCGTGCTCTGGTCCCCCGCCTCCCCTGCCACCGGCAGCGGTCGCGCACCCCTGGTCCTGATGGGCCACGGCGGCGGCGCCCACAAGAAGCACCCCTCCATGGCGGGCCGGGCGCGGCTCCTGGCGGCCGGCTGCGGCTTCCACGTCGCCGTCCTCGACGCACCCGGTCACGGCGGCCGGCCGCGCAGCGCGCAGGACGAGGCGGACATCGCCGAACTGCGCGCGGCGCAGGCGGCGGGCGAGCCGGAGGGCCCGGTCGTCGTCCGCTACAACGCCCGCCTGGCCGAGCTCGCCGTACCCGAGTGGCAGGCGGCCCTGGACGCCCTCCAGGAGCTGCCGGAGATCGGCGCCGACGGGCCGGTGGGCTACGTCGGCATCGCCATGGGCACCGCGCTCGGCGTGCCGCTGGTGGCGGCCGAGCCCAGGATCACGGCCGCGGTCTTCGGGCTGATGTGGCCCGACGCCCTGGTCGAGCAGGCGCGGCGGATCACCGTCCCGATCGAGTTCGCCATGCAGTGGGACGACGAGCGCATCCCGCGCGAGGCCGCCCTCGTACTCTTCGACGCCTTCGCCTCGACGGAGAAGACACTGCACGCCAACGCGGGCAAGCACTTTGACTTCCCCAGGTCCGAGGCCGACAGCGCGGCCCGCTTCCTCGTCCGGCACCTCGGCGGGACGGCCACCTCGCCGGCGTGACGTGCGCGGTCGCGGCGCCCGGCGTGCCGGCCGGGCGCCGCGACCCCCGGCAGCATTGCCCCGACGAACGGCCTCGGACGCTCCCGGGGCGGTCCGACCTCCGAGAGCCAACAAGCAGTGCCGGAACGGCTGAAACCGCACTCTGACGACGACCTCCCTGTGAGCTCGCCCGCCATGAGGGCTACTGCGCCCACTTCGACGAGGGCGGCGAGTCCCGCGCAGGCGTGGCGGGGGTTCTACGCGGAGGATGCGCTGCTCACCTTCGAAGGCCAGCAGGTCCAGGGGCGACAGGCCATCGAGGCGAAGCTTCGGGACCTCTCCTTCACCACGACTTCTCGTGTCCTGAGCAACGTCGACAGCCAGCCGCTGTCCGACGGGGGCGTGCTCACCGTTGTCGTCGGCAGGCTCGGATTCGACGACTCGGCCGTCGACTTCACCGAGACCTTCGTACAGACGCTCACCGGCAACCACCTCTCCCTCAGCCACCACGTCTTCCGGCTGGTCGTCACGACCGTCAGCTGAAAGCCCGCGACGGATACCCGGTCGGCGGGGCCGACCACCGGCACGCCTCGAAGGGCTGTTTCCGAGCGCCATCGGCCCCGGCCTCACAGGGGGCTGGGCCGGGGGAACGCCAGGACGAGACGCCGTGGCGGAGCTTTCTCGCCCGCCTGGCGGAGGTGGCTCTGGAGCCGAGCCGCACCTGGGCGCGGACGGCCGTTGCCGCCCGCTGCCCCCGGCCGTCACGCCGCGACTGCGGGCGGACCGCCCGCAGTTGGAGCCCGTGGGGGAGAAGACCCGCCTCCCGCGAATCGAACCGGGCCCCGGCCCCGCACAGGAGCGGGGGAGGGCCCGGCCGGAGGGGTCCGTAAGGGCGTGCGGCCCGCAGTCATGGACGGCGGAGCGGGAAGTCGGCGGGGCCGACTTCCTGTGCGCAGGCCGGGACGGCGGCGCGAGGGAAGCCGATCGGGCACGGCCGTCCGGCAGTTCGGCGGGCGATGTGCCGTACCGACCGAGGAATTCGTCGTGAACGAGCACTGCCGACTGGTGCCGATTCGCCGGTGCGGATGGAGCAGGAAGTCGGCGGGGCCGACTTCCTATGCGCGGGCCGGGTCGGTGGGGATGGTGTTGCCCCGGGACCAGAGTTCCTCGATGTGCTCGGCGAAGCGGTCGAACATGCCGTTCTCCTCGCTGCGCCGCAGGTGCATCAACGGGGAGTCGTGGCCGACGGTGCGGGCCAGGTGCGGGGTGACCAGGGCGTGTTCGTCGAAGCGGAAGACGGACAGGCCGATGTGGTTCGGGCCGTCCTCCGGGGAGCTGAAGCGCGCCTCGACGCCCGGGCTGCCGGAGAGCTTGGCCAGGTGCTCCAGCGTGACCCGGATCCGGGTGGACACGGTGAGGGCCACGTCCTCGACCTGCTCGCGCCGGCGCGTCGTCCCGGACTCGGGATCGCCGAGGAGGAAGCGGATACGGCAGCCGCTCTCGGCCTTGCGCCGCAGGGTCTGGAGGAGGGCGGGCTGCTCCAGCCAGACGAAGTAGTTGGTGTACCCGGCGAGGAAGACCTCGGACCGCGCCTCGGCGATCAGCTGCGCCCAGACCGACTGAGGGCAGGCCGACCGGTGCGGATAGACGGCGAACACCTCCCGGTCGTGCCCGGTCTTGACGTTCGCCCGGACGCTGTTGGGCCAGATCACTCGTTCATCAACCCCTAAAGCCGCGCAGACATCGATACGGTTCCGCTGATGCGGCACCAGCGCCGCGTCGGAGAGCCAGCGTTCCACTGTCTTAGGTGTAACACCGACCCGGGCGGCGAGTTGCCGGGGGGACAGACGGGCTGTCGCCATACCTTGCTGAAGCGCAGTGTTCAAGGGGCATCCAGAGACGTTTGGGCTTTCTTGGACCGTAGCGCCGAGATGTGGCAGGTGTCCTGGAGACGGGGCGGCTATGAGCCGTCCGGGTGTCGATGATTTCCGCACAGACCGCGTGTAAGGAGTCGTACCCATGGAATCGAGTGCGAGCAGGGCACTGTCCGGCGAGTTGGAGAAGGGTGATGGGCACCACGCTGGTGCCCTCACCAGCCTTCACGGCTACGGCGTTCGCTGGGACACCGCCTCCGACCGTTACCGGGTCCGCAACGAGATCACCGGCGAGTGGCTGCGCCGGCCCGGCGGCGAACCCGCCGCCTTCGTCTTCTTCGGGGACGCCTACAGCGCCTGGAAGGCCTTCGAGGTCCACAAGCGGCCGGGGGAGAGGTGAGATGTTCTCCACCCTCTCCCGTGCCACTGCTGAGCAGGGCCTGCGCTACGAGCGCCTCGCCTTCGCCGACAGAAGACCTGGCCCGCCTCTGCCGGCGGGCCGGCTTCTCCCCCGTGCTTCTCTCCGCCCTGAGAAAGTGACATCCCCGTGCACGACCCCCGACTGCTCGCCAAGCCCCCCGTCTGCCGGCTCGGCTGCCTCGTCCTCGTCCGCAACCAGCGCGGCGACGTCCTGCTCGTCGACCCGGACTACATGGACGGCATGATCCTGCCGGGCGGCTCCGCGAAGCCCAACGAGCCCCCGAATCTGGCCGCGGCCCGTCACCTCCATGCCGAGACCGGCCTGATCGCCCGTCTCACCCACGTCCTCGCGGTCGACTTCGCCCCGGCCGACCGTCACCTGGAGCGCCTCACCCTCGTCTACGACGGCGGCACCGTCCCCGACGGCACCCAGGTCACCGTCCCGGCGCGGCGCCAGAGCGGGCTGCTCGGCGCCCGCTTCGTCCCCGCCCGCAACCTGCCGGACTTCATGGCCCCTTCCCAGGCCGCCCGCGCCGCCGAGGCCCTTGCCGGCCGCTCCCTGCCGGCCCTCCTCCACGGCCAACGGGCGACCTGACAACGGAAGATGGGGCCCGCCCGGCAGGTGGCTGCCGGGCGGGCCCCTCTTGAACGTCCTCTACCAGCTGGACTTGATGTCGAACGCCCACTCCCAGGCGCCGAGTTCGACGCCGTCGTCATCGGTGAAGGTGCCCTTGGCGGTGTAGGAGCCCCGGGAGAGGAGGCCGGACGGCACCTCCGCCCAGCCGTGCCTCGGGACGGTGACCTCGTGGGGCCGGTCCTGTGGGCCGAAGGAGCCCAGCATCTGCTGGTCCTTCTGGATCCTGAGCCCCTTCTGGTAGGTCTGGGTCGTGTACTGGACGCCGGACACGATGTCGCCGGAGACGCGGAACGTCACCTTCACCCGGTAGTTGGCGCCCTCCTTGAGGACGATGGTGGTGTCGGCCGCCTTCGCCCGCGCTTCCTCGGTGGACAGGTCGAGGACCACGGAATCGCGGCCCTCGAACTCGAAGGTGCCCTGGAGGAGGGTGAGGCGGGGCCCGGATGTTCGGTCGTCGGATTGCGATCAGCCTCCAGGGCGGGCGGCGTTCGGGGACGCGGCCCGGTGTGGAGTGGCCGAAACCGAACGTGATCTTCACCCCCGAGAAGGTCGCCGACGCATCCCGGCCAGCGCAACAGCCGTCCTCCACGGTGGCGCGGTGCCGGGCCCGGCGGCCGACGGCCTGGCAGGATGACGGCATGGAACGAGTGCTCGGCATCGGCGGATACTTCCTGCGGGCCGCCGACCCGGCGGCGCTGGGCGCCTGGTACCGCGACTGCCTGGGGCTGGACGCCGACGAACACGGCCTGTGGCAGCAGGAAGCCGGGCCGACGGTGTTCGCGACCTTCGAGTCCGGGACCGACTACTTCGGGCCCCGCGGCCAGCAGACCATGCTCAACTTCCGCGTCCGCGACCTGGAGGCGATGCTCGCCCAGCTGCGGGCCAAGGGGGCCGACGTGGCCGGGGAGACCCAGGAGATGGACGGCGTCGGCCGGTTCGGCTGGGTCACCGACCCCGAGGGCAACCGCATCGAGCTCTGGCAGCCCGCCTGACCGCGCCGCCCGCGGACACGCCTCCGGCCCGGCGCGGGAGTCCGTGCCGGGCCGGAAGCATGCCCGCCGCTGCTACTTCGGGGTGTGCCAGCTGAACTCGAGGACGGTGTCGTTGTAGTCGGCGTCGTCGCCGTTCTCGGCGACGACCACCGCCAGGTTGTAGGCGCCGATCGTGTACGGGCCGCCGGAGTTGAGCTTGCTCGGCTTGAAGTCGCCGTCGGCTGCGGCGAACTCGAAGGCGGCGGTGAGGACGGCCGGCCCGGTGACGGTCGACTGCCCAATGGGGGCGTTGCCCTCGCCGGTCCCGCTGAACGCCAGGTCGACGACGCCATCCTTGCTGGTGAGCTGCACCTTCTGGACGTTGGACGAGTTGGTCTTGGCCTTGACGGCGACCTGGGCGCCGGCGGGCAGGCTGATCTCGGCGGTGTTGCCCTTGGCGAAGACGTAGGCGTCGGACATGGGATTCCTTCGTTCCGGAGGGAGTTCTCGTGGTGATCACCGCTCACGCTAGCCGCGCCGCGATCGATTCCAAGGAACTCCGTTCCGGAACAACACTTTCGAGGGAACGATCTTGACATCGGGCGCCAAGTGCCAGCCCCCGCAAGGAAGGTGGGGTTCTCTGGGGGTTCCTCTCGGGGGCAACCCGGATGTCGGCCCGGGCCGACAGGCCGGACACTCAGTCCATGCGCATCACACGGGCCGGTTGGGCCGTCATGACGGTGCTCGCCACTCTCATCGCCGTGGTCTCCGCCAAGTACTTCAGCTTCGACCCCGCGGGGTTCTTCGAGCAGCAGCGCGCCACCTACCTGAGCCACGAAGTCCCGCTCTACATCCACATCTTCGGCGCGATCACCGCACTCGCGGTCGGGCCCTGGCAGTTCTCCGCCCGCCTGCGCGAGCGCCGGCCGCGCCTGCACCGCCGGATCGGCGTCGTCTACCTGCTCGGCTGCCTGGTCGGCGGGGTGGGCGCGCTGCTGCTGGCGCCCGTCGCGTACGGGGGAGCGGTCGCGAGGCTCGGCTTCGTCGGCCTGGCCGTGGCCTGGCTGGTGACCGGCAACGCCGGGCTGCGGGCGATCCTCGACGGCCGGGTGGCCGACCACCGCAGCTGGATGATCCGCAGCTTCGCGCTCACCTTCGCCGCCGTCACGCTGCGCCTGATGCTGGTCGCCGCGACGGCCGCGCACCTGGACTTCCGCGCCTCCTACACCGCCATCGCCTGGCTGTGCTGGGTGCCCAACCTGCTGCTGGCCTGCTGGTTCACCCGCCCCCGCCGCGCCGTCGCGGAGGTGGTGGCAGGTCAGTAGGGGTGCTTGTCGGGCCTGGCCCTCCACGCGTCGTACGCGGGCTTGCCGAGTTCGGGGCAGAACTGCACCATGCGGATGCTCCGCTCCTCGATGGGCTTCTTGAAGTCGTCGTACTGGTACTCGTCGCTGAACCCGATCTCCGCGGTCTCCGCCAGGTTCCGGCTGAAGTAGACGGCCTCGCACCGGGACCAGTAGATGGCGCTCATACACATCGGGCACGGCTGGCCGCTGGTGTAGATCTCGCAGCCCTTGAGCATCCGGGCCCGGAGCGGCTCCTTGTCCGACGGCTCGCTCGGGATGAGTTCCAGCGTGCTCTCCCGCTCGGCGACGGTGGGCTTCCCGGTGTCGGGCGCAGGGGAGCCGGCGGCGGGGGAGTCGGAGCACGCGGCGACCAGACGGACCCCGGCGCCGAGCGCGAGGCGGCGAAGGGCGTCGCGCCGGCCGATGACGCGGGCCGCGGCGTTGAACTGCCGGAACGTGCCGAGGTGACGGTCGCCCGCGTTTCCCCCGTGGACGGCTTCCTTGATCGAACCGGGGGATGCCGGCCCCGGCTAGCCCGGTCGGGCAGCGGTGTTCCCCCGCCCGGGTAGCCGGTACGGCGGGCCTCCGCGCCGGAGCCGGGGGTTCGGGTACGGATCGGGCTCGACGCGGGGAACGGCCCCGCGTCGACGCACCCCGAGCCGCAACCCTCAGGAGCCCCCGTGGCCCGTATGAAGCCCCTCGTCCTGACCGCCCTCGCCGTCGCCGTCACCGGTGTCCTGGCCACGGGCACCGTGGCCGCCGTCGCCGACGGCAAGCCCAGCCACAAGCCCGTCGGAGAGCCCGTCGGCGAGCCGGCGGGCAAGCCCGTGGGCAAGCCCAACGTCAAGCCGACCGTCGTCGTCCCGCACGGCCCGGCCGCCGTCAGCCCCGCGCTGATGGCCGCGCACGACCAGGTCGTCGGCGACTGGATCGACGTGGCCCCCGGGGACAACGGGGTCGCCATCGTCAGCTGTCCGTCCGGGGAGGTGCCCACCGGCGGTGGCGGCCAGACCAGCGCCTTCCGGATCTTCGTCACCGACTCCTACGCGACCGACAACTCCTGGGTCGTGCGCGGCACCAACACCGGCACCGGGACCGAGTCCATCCGCGCGACCGCCGTCTGCACCGCGCTCTGACCTTCCGGTCGGCCTTCCGGCCGCACCCGTACGACGAACGGCCCGGGCCCGGGCGGTGGTTGCCAGGGCCCGGGCCGTTGCGTCGCCCGGCTACTTCGGCGCCGGCAGCAGCCCCAGGCCCGAGACCGGCCCGAGGTGGGCGAGCTTGTCGGGGTTGGACACGGCGTGGACGGACCGCACCGCGCCGTCGGCGTCGATGTCCAGCTCGATGACGCCGGCCACGCGCTGCTCCGCGTCGTACACCACCGCGCCCGGGCGGCCGTTGACCCGGGCCGGGACGAGGCGCGCGCCCAGGCGGCGGACCCGGCGCAGGCCGCCGACGAGCAGCTGGGCGACGCGGCGCGGGTCGGTGAGGGAGTGGGCGAGTGCGCGGGCCTTGCCGCCGCCGTCGCCCTGGAACACCACGTCGGGGGCGAGCATGCCGAGCAGGGCGTCCAGGTCGCCGCCCTCGGCGACCTCGAAGAAGCGGCGGGCCAGCTCCTCGCCCTCCGCACGGCGGGCCGGGGCCGGGGCGACGGTCTCGTCCTCGCGCGCCGCGGGCGCCAGGCGCTTCCTGGCGCGGGCGAGGATCTGACGGCAGTTCGCCTCGCTCTTCCCCACCATCTCCGCGACTTCCGGGTAGCCGTACCCGAAGGCCTCGCGCAGCGTGAACACCGCGCGCTCGACCGGCGAGAGGGCCTCCATCAGCACCAGGAACGCCATCGACAGGGTGTCCGCCAGCTCGGCGTGCTCGGCCGGGCCGGGCCGCTCGGCGGTGGTGACGACGGGCTCGGGCAGCCACTGGCCGACGTAGGCCTCGCGGCGCACCCGGGCGGAGGTGAGGTGGTTGATGCCCAGGCGGGTGACGGCCGTGGTCAGGTACGCCTTGGGGTCGGCGACCGCGGTGCCGGCCCGGTCGGCGCGGGTGAAGCCGAGGAAGGCGTCCTGGACGAGGTCCTCGGCGTCGCCGACCGAACCCGTCATCCCGTAGGCGATGGAGAACAGCAGCGGACGGTACCCGGCCACGCCCGCCGCACCTGTCGTACCCGCCGAACCCGTCATGTGGACCCCCTGTCCCGACCGTGGCCAGCAGGCTATCCGAGGCCCGCCGGAGCCCACCGGCGGGTGGTGTGGCGCAGGTCACGGAGCCCGGGCGGCCGGGGGATGTCACAGAACGGCGGGCCGTCCTGTCTCAAGGGGCAGCAAGCGGAACAGCGACCGAGGAGCACGCCATGGAACCCCGCCTCAACCCCTTCGCCAGCCCCGTCATCGGCAAGGTCCTCAAGCACCTCATCGCGGCCAACAAGCCCATCGCCGAGTCGGCCCTGCCGTACACCGTCCAGGAGTTGGTGCGGCTGCGCGCCAGCCAGATCAACGGTTGCGGCGCCTGCATCGACATGCACTTCAAGGAGGCCGTGCACGCCGGCGAGGACCCGGTGCGCCTCAACCTGGTCGCCGCCTGGCGCGAGGCCACCGTCTTCACCGAGGCCGAGCGCGCCGCGCTGGAACTCGCCGAGCAGGGCACCCGGCTCGCCGACGCGGCCGGCGGGGTGAGCGACGAGGCGTGGGCGAACGCCGCCGAGCACTACGACGAGGAGCAGCTCGCGGCGCTGGTCTGCGCGATCGCGCTGATCAACGCCTTCAACCGGGCCAACGTGATGATCCGCCAGCCCGGCGGCGGCTACGAGGTCGGCATGTACCACCACTGACCGGCGCGGCTCCGGGCCCGGCTCTTCCCCAACCGGCCTGCCGGGGACGGCCGGTGGGGAGGCCGGGGCCCGGTCGGTGCGCCGCCCGCCCGGGGCGGCGCACCCGTCGCGTTCCACCCGATGGACCGTCAGTACGGACTGTTACGATCTTGGTCCGGGTGAACCGCCCGTTCCGGGAACCGAGGGAGACGTCCATGTCCGAGGAATCGACGCGCCGGATCGTCGTGCTGCGCCACTCCAAGGCCGAGCACCCCGACGTGGACGACCACGAGCGCCCGCTCGCCGACCGGGGCCGCGAGGACGCGCCGGCGGCCGGACGCTGGATCGCCGGCGCCGGCATCACCCCCGACCTCGCGCTGGTCTCCACCGCCGTGCGGACCCGTGAGACCTGGAGGCTCGCGGCCGCCGAGCTCCCGGTGGTGCCGAAGACCGTCGCCGAGGAGCGCGTGTACGAGGCGAGCCTCGGGGAGCTGATCGCGCTCCTCAACGAGCAGTCCGACGAGGTGCGGGACCTGGTCCTGGTCGGCCACAACCCCGGCGTCCACGCGCTGGCCGACGCCCTGGCGGGCGAGGCCGAGGGAGACCTGCTGGCGCGGATGAACCGCTCCGGCTTCCCGACCTCGGCCATCGCGGTCCTGGAGTTCCACGGCAGCTGGAAGGCCGTCGAGCACGGCGTCGGCCGGCTCACCGCCTTCTGGACGCCGCACGCCTGAGACCCGTACCGCCAAACGCCCGAACACGGCTGGGCCGCCCGGCAGTTCACCGGACGGCCCCGCCGTGTTCGGGCCGTCGTGCGGGGCGGCCGGGGTCAGCGGCGCGGCCCGGCGACGTGGTCGCTCAGCCGGATGACGGTGATCTCCACCTGGCCGTGCCCGTCCTCCCAGCCCGCGACCGGTTCGCAGCCCTCGTCGTCCAGGCCGAAGGCCGTGGTGTCGGCGGACACGGGCATCAGGCCCGTCTCCCCGTCGGTGCAGAAGTAGCCGAGGTGGGTGCGCAGTTCGGGGTTCCCGATCACGGAAAGCTCCTCCTCCCACTCCTCCTCGGGCTCCGCCGTGAAGGGCATCAGCTCCCCGGGGGTGCGGCCGGTGGCGAAGGCCGTGCACAGGGCGTCCAGGAGGGTGCCGTCGGAGACGAGCAGGGGGGCGTAGACCTCCCAGGTACCGGCCAGGGCCAGGTCGGTGAGGTCGACGCCATGCCGTTCCAGCAGCGGGGCGAGGTCGGCGCCCCGCAGCAGTCCGGGGCTGAAGCAGGCGGCCTCGACGGCGGCGGCGAAGCCCTCGGGGAGATGCGCCCCGGCGTCGGACGGCCGGAACTCGAAGACCGAGCGGCTCGGGTCGAAGACCGGCGTCCCCTCGGCCTCGTCGAACAGGTGGAGCCGGGAGACGAACGGCTCCTCGCCGCGCAGCGCCGCCGGGCGCACCCAGGCGTGCTCGCGCCGGAAGCCGGTCTCGTACAGCAGGTTGCCGGTGACGCAGGCGGCGTAGACCGCGTCGGGGTCGTACTCCGCGAGGGGGCGGCCGAGCAAGGCGGCGAAGGCGTCGGCGAGTTGGCGGTCCCAGTCGGCATCCGCGGGCGCGGTGGGGTGGTAGGTCATGGCGGCACGGTAGCGGCGCCCGCCGACAGCGGCCCGGGCCGGGGCCGGGGCGCGGGCCACGGCCGCGCCTACAGCAGCAGCGCCGCCACCTCCGCCGGTGTCCAGTGCCCGGCCGCGCCCGGGCGGGTGGCGAGGTAGCCGGCCGTGCGCCAGGGGCCCCAGCCGTGGGACTCGGCCAGGCCCGCCGCCAGGGTGCGCAGGTAGGGCGGGGTGGGGGCGTTGAGCTCGGCGCCGGCCACGCCCCGGGCGGCGGTGAAGGTCAGCAGCGGGTGGCCGTCCGACTCGCCGACGTGCAGCAGGGTTTCGTAGCGGCCCGGGCCCAGTTCGGCGCGCCCGGCGGCGAGCACCGGGGCGAGGTCGAGGTCGGTGCCGGGGGAGCGGCGCATTTCCTGGGCGGCGATGTCACTGAACTGACCGACCGTCACCAGGTAGGCCTGGCAGGGGACTTCGCCGGGAAGGGCCGGGTCGTAGAAGGCCGAGCCGCCGCCCCAGGTGAGCGAGTGGTCGGCGAAGTAGAGCACGCCCGGCAGTACGGTGGCCACCGCCCGGCGCGGCGGGCGCGGGTCGCGGCTGCCGGGGTGGGCCTGCGCCCCGCCGTCGGGGCGGCCGCCGCGCAGGTAGCGGGCGAGGCGGGCGGCGTGCAGGTTCGAGCCGTACGCCACGTACCAGACGAGCACCTCCCCGCTGCTCTCCGTACCGCTCTCCCCGCCGTTCTCCCCGCCACCCTGCCCGTCACGGTCCCGGTCCCGGTTCCGGTCTCGCCCAGCCGAATCCCAGTCGGGCGCGCCGCTGCCCAGCCCGCTCACAGGAAGGAGCCGCGGTGTGGGCTGCGAAAGACTCCCACAGGAATATGTGAAAACCGTGAACACGCCAGTGATCCGACCAGAACCCCCCGATTCGGCAGCGGCCCCTTCACTACTGGTAGCGAATCGGTCGCCATGGTGTTCATCACTCTTCTCGCTCCCGTCGCACCGCTCCGGTATTCGGCGATTACTCTTCACCAGCGAAAACGATCGGAAACCAGCGAAATAGCATTCGATTCATACCGTTGCTGCCCTCACGTGGCATCGATGATGAGAATTTTCTTTGATCGATTCCTCACTGCATCCAGCCGACTCCCAGCGGAGTCATGGTGAGTGGGCGCACCCAGCAGGTGACAAAGGCGTCACCCCGCGTGATACCCGTACGCGCCCCCAGGACCCCGGAGCCAAGGAACCCATCCATGGACGCACGCCACGAAACGGCCGGCCCCGGCACGCTGCACCGCCCGAACCCGGGCCCCGTGGCGGGCTGGCCGGCGGCCCAGCCCGCCCACCCCCGCAGCCTGCTCGACATCATCGCCGCCACCGCGCAGGCGCACCCCGGCGCGCCCGCGCTCGACACCGGCGACACCGTCCTCGACTACCGCGCCCTGCTGCACGAGGTCGAGACCCTCGCCGGGCAGTTGGCCGGCCACGGCATCGGCCGCGGCGACCGCGTCGGGGTCCGCATCCCCTCCGGCACCGCCGACCTCTACATCGCGATCCTCGCCGTCATGCGCTGCGGCGCCGCCTACGTGCCCGTCGACGCCGACGACCCCGACGAGCGCGCCGAGATGATCTGGCAGGACGCCGCCGTCTGCGCCGTCCTCGGCCCCGGCCGCGCCCTGCACGCCCCCACCGACGCCCGCCCCTCGGGCCGTCCGGCCTGGCCCGCCCCGGCCGACGACGCGTGGATCATCTTCACCTCCGGCACCACCGGCCGCCCCAAGGGCGTCGCCGTCACCCACCGCAGCGCTGCCGCCTTCGTCGACGCCGAGGCCCGCCTCTTCCTCCCGCAGCAGCCGCTCGCCCCCGGCGACCGCGTCCTGGCCGGCCTGTCCGTCGCCTTCGACGCCTCCTGCGAGGAGATGTGGCTCGCCTGGCGCCACGGCGCCTGCCTGGTGCCCGCCCCCCGCTCCCTCGTCAAGGCCGGCACCGACCTCGGCCCCTGGCTCGTGAACCGGCGCATCACCGCCGTCTCCACCGTCCCCACCCTGCTCGCCCTGTGGCCGCAGGAGTGCCTGGACGCCGTCCGCCTGATCATCGTCGGCGGCGAGGCCTGCCCCGCCGAACTCGTCGACCGCCTCGCCACCGGCGGCCGCGAGTTCTGGAACACCTACGGCCCCACCGAGACCACCGTCGTCGCCACCGCCGCCCGCATGCTCCCCGGCCAGCCGGTGCGCATCGGCGCCCCCCTCGACGGCTGGGAGATCGCCGTCGTCGACCAGGCCGGCCACCCCGTCCCCTGGTACGAGACCGGCGAACTGCTCATCACCGGCGTCGGCACCGCCCGCTACCTCGACCCCGCCAAGGACGCCGAGAAGTTCAGCGCCCACCCCGCCCTCGCCTCGCCCCGCGTCTACCGCAGCGGCGACCTCGTCCGCAACGAACCCGAAGGCCTGATCTTCCTCGGCCGCGCCGACGACCAGGTCAAACTCGGCGGCCGCCGCATCGAACTCGGCGAGATCGACGCCGCCCTCCAGGCCCTGCCCGACGTGCGCGCCGCCGCCGCTGCCGTCCGCAGGACCCCCGCCGGCGCCGACCTGCTCGTCGGCTACCTCGTCGCCCGGCCCGGCACCACCCCCGACCTCGCCACCGCCCGCCGCCGGCTGCTGGAGCGCCTGCCCGCCCCGCTGGTGCCCGTCCTCGCCCTCGTCGACTCCCTGCCCACCCGCACCTCCGGCAAGGTCGACCGCAACGCCCTGCCCTGGCCGCTCGCCACCACCG
>NZ_LFVW01001285.1:0-1020 GCF_001182915.1 Kitasatospora sp. MY 5-36 | reverse complement strand
GTGCCGCAGCGCGCGGTGCGCCGGCCGACCCGCTCGCGCCAGTCGCGCACCAGCCGGGTCTTGCCGATGCCCGCCTCGCCGGCCACCAGCAGCAGCTCGGCCCCCTGGCCGCCCGCGACCCGGGCCAACGCGGCGTCCAGCAGGGCCAGTTCGCGCTCCCGGCCGACCAGTGGGACGTCGAAGCGGCGCAGCAGCTCCGGGTCGTCCTCGTCCAGGCCGACCAGGCGGTAGGCGGTGACCGGCTCGGCCTTGCCCTTGAGGTGCAGCGGGCCGACCTCGTCCACCTGGGCGGCCGGGCCGGCCGCGCGCAGCGTCTGCGGGCCGATCAGCACCTGGCCGGGGGCGGCCCGGGTCTGCAGCCGGGCGGCGATGTTCACGGTCTCGCCGGAGATCAGCGCCTGGCGCGCCGAGGCGTCCGAACCCGCCACCACCTGGCCGGTGTTGACGCCGATCCGGACGTCCAGCCGGACGCCGAGGGTGGCGTCCAGCTCGGTGTTGAGGTCCTCCACGTCCTCCAGCATGGCGAGCGCGGCGGCCAGCGCCCGGTGGGCGTCGTCCTCGCGGATCACCGGGACGCCGAAGACGGCCATCACGGCGTCCCCGATGAACTTCTCCAGGGTGCCGCCGTGCGCCTCGATCCGGTGGTGCATCCGCTCGAAGTAGCGCAGGACCACCTCGCGCAGGGTCTCCGGGTCGAGCGCGCCGGACAGGGCGGTGGAGTCGACCAGGTCGCAGAAGACCACCGTGACCAGCTTGCGCTCCTCGGCGGCCAGGTCGAGGGCGGCGGCCCGGGGGGTGCCGCAGGAGGGGCAGAACTGGTCGTTGGTGCCGACGAGTTGGGCGCAGAGTGGGCAGGGCATGGTGGCCGTCCTTCGGTCGTCCTTCGCGGTGCGGGGCGTGCGCGGCGAAGCGGAACGGGTGTGCGCGGCGGGGCGGTTGGCGCGGCCCGGTGGTGCGGGCCGGGCGGTGGTGCGGGGCGTGCGCGGCGGGGCGGTGGTACGGGGGCGCGAGCGTTCCGGG
>NZ_LFVW01001284.1:0-1027 GCF_001182915.1 Kitasatospora sp. MY 5-36 | reverse complement strand
CGGGCGCGCGGGGAGGGCGCGCGGGGCCCGGCGGACGCCCGGCGGGGCCCGGCGGCGGCGGAACCGGGCTGACTCGCGTACCCGGTGAAAGGTACGCTCCGGCCGTGTCCTGGAAGCCTCTGCGTGTACTGACCCCCCGCTCGATCCTGCCTGCCTCGGCGGTGGTGCTGGTCCTTGCGGCCGGGGCGGCGGCGCACGCGAACAAGCCGGTGCCGTTCGGCGACCGGGTCGCGGGACCGGGCGACGCGGGGGCGACGCCGGTGAACTCCGAGTCGCTCGGCTCGGCCGACCTCGACCTGCGGGTGGGCCCGGGCCTGGAGGCCTTCCACCAGCAGACCGGCGAGCAGGCCTGGTCCTACCGCCGCGAGGGCGTCGAGGCGCTCTACCTGGCGATGGCCGGCGACAACGCGATCGTGGTCTGGGACGACGGCATGGTCACCTCGGTGCGCCCCGGCGACCACGAGGTGCGCTGGCACCGGGTGGTGCCCGGCCTGGCCGACTGGCTGCACGGCGACGGCGAGCCCGGCGCCGACAAGCGGACCGACGCCCAGCGCAAGGCGCTCGCCAAGCAGCGGGCCGCGGCCGCGCTGCACACCGTCCAGCGGGACGGCTCGCCCTGGCTGGCCCTGGTCACCCCGAACCTCACCATGGGCCTGCGCGACGCCGACGGCGACCTGCGCTACAACGACAAGCCCTCCGGCGGCTGCGTCTACGACCCGCTGCGCGCCGTCCACACCGACTACGCCGTGCTGATCCCGCGCACCTGCACCAACGGCGCCGGGCAGGCCGTCTCCGGCGGCATCACCGGCTATCGGCTGGACAGCAACGGCTGGTCGACGAGCACCGGCCCGACGGCCACGGTCAAGGTGCTGGACCGCAGCCGGGTGGAGATCACCGACGGCCCGGTCGTCCCGCCCCGGGTGTTCGACACCAAGGCGGCCGCGCCCGAGACGGCCTGCGGCAGCGTGGGGGCGCCGTTCGCGGCGGTCCGGCCGCAGGGCGGCTGCGCGGCGGACCCGGCCGCCGG
>NZ_LFVW01001283.1:0-1036 GCF_001182915.1 Kitasatospora sp. MY 5-36 | reverse complement strand
CTGGATCGGCTCCACGGGCGTGCCCTTGAGCGCCTGGTTCATCGCCAGCTGCCAGATCGGGCCGGGGCCGTCGGCGCCGAAGACCTCGGGGAAGTACTTGCCGCCGATGGTGATGTTCTTCATCTTGACGCCGCCGGCCGGGCCGCCGAGCCAGACCGAGGTGGCCAGCGACGGGGTGTAGCCGCTGAACCAGGCGGCCTTCTTCTCGTCGGTGGTCCCGGTCTTGCCCGCGATCTTGCGGCCGTCGTCGAGGCCGAGGGAGGCCGCGGTGCCCTTCTCGGTGACGTTGAGCAGGACGGCGTTGAGCGAGTCGGCGGTCTGCTCGGAGAAGGCCTGGCTGCACTGGGACTGCGGGACGGGGACGTCCTTGCCGTCGACCGTGGTGATCTTGTTGATCGCGATCGGGGTGCAGTACTTGCCGCGCGCGGCGAAGGTCGCGTAGACGTTCGCCATGGTCAGCGGGGAGAGCTCCAGGGTGCCGAGGACCATCGAGGGCACCTCCTGGAAGGCGTCGCCCTTGGCGGACTGGGTGATGCCCAGCTTGTTCGCCATCTGCTTCATCGCGCAGAGGCCGACCTGCTGCTCCATCTGCACGAAGTAGGTGTTGACCGAGCGGGCCATCGCCTCCTTCAGCTGGTACGGCCCGACCTCGCTGTCCTGCTCGTTCTTCACCGTCTCCTTGGGCTTGACGGTGTTCTTCCAGGTGCCCGAGCAGGTGGACATCTGGGGGTACTCGATCTTGTTCTCGGACGGGAACGCCTGGGTGTTCGACATGCCCGACTCCAGTGCCGCCGCGGCCAGGATCGGCTTGAAGGTCGAGCCGGTCTGGAAGCCGTTGCCGCCGCCCATGGCCGCGTCCACGTTGAGGTTGACGACGGTCTGGTTCTTGTTCGGGTCCAGGCCGTACGGGCGGGTCTGGGCCATCGCCAGGATCTTGCCGCTGCCCGGCTCCATCATGGTCGCGGCGGCCGACACCGGGTCGGTCACGTTGACCTTCTTGGTGACGGCGTTCTGGGCGGCGGCCTGCTTGTCCGGG
>NZ_LFVW01001282.1:0-1036 GCF_001182915.1 Kitasatospora sp. MY 5-36 | reverse complement strand
GGGCGCGGCGTTCGTGCCGCTGGAGCCCACCGCGCCGGAGGCGCTGCTGCGGCACGTGCTGGCGGACGCCGCACCGGACGTGGTGGTGACCGAGGAGCGCCACCGGGTCCGGCTGGCGGACGCGGGCGGAGCGCCGCTGGTCTGCGTCGACACGGCCGCCCCCGCGCGGGCCCCGTTCGAGCCGCCCGAGGTCACCGCCGCCGACCTCGCCTGCGTCTTCTACACCTCCGGCTCCACCGGCCTGCCCCTCGGCGCGCTGATCGAGCACCGCAACCTGCTGGCCGCGTACGAGGGCTGGCGCGAGGTGTACGGGCTCACCGCCGAGGACCGGATCCTGCAGACCGCGAGCCTGGAGTTCGACGTCTTCACCGCCGACTGGGTCCGGGCCCTCGGCACCGGCGCGACCCTGGTCGTCACCCCGTTCAACCTCACCCTGGACCGCGCCGCCGACCTCGGCGCGCTGCCCGCCCTGGTCGCCGCCGAGCGGATCACCGTCCTGGAGCTGAACGTCCGCACCGCGCGCCGGCTGACCGCCCTGCTGGCGCGGACCGGCGGCAGGCTGCCCGGGGTGCGGCTGCTCACCGTGGGCGCCGAGAAGTGGTACCTGGACGAGCAGTTGGGCCTGCAGCGGCTGCTCGGCGGGGAGGCGAGGGTGCTGAACGTCTACGGGCTGGCCGAGGCCACCGTGGACAGCACCTGGTTCGACGCCCGGGGCACCGCGGCCGCCGAGGGCGCCGAACGGGTCTCGCTGGTCGGCCGGCCCTTCCCCGGCACCCGGGTGTACGTGCTGGGCCCGAACGGCACCCCCGCCAAGCAGGGCATGACGGGGGAGGTCGCGATCGCCGGCGCCGGCCTGGCCCGCGGCTACCTGAACCGGCCGGCGGACACCGCCCGCCGCTTCGTCCGGGCGGACTTCGACCCGGACGGCCGGGTGCTGCTGACCGGCGACCTCGGGGTGCTGCGGGCGGACGGCGTGCTGGAGTTCACCGCCCGGGCCGCGACCGTGGTCGGCCCGCTCGGCGCGGAGCGGCCGACC
>NZ_LFVW01001281.1:0-1043 GCF_001182915.1 Kitasatospora sp. MY 5-36 | reverse complement strand
GTCCCCGGCGGCGGCCAGCCGGGCCTCGGCCGCACGGGCGGCCCGGCGGGCGCCGGGCGCGTCGACCGTGCGGTAGGCGCCGAGCACGCCGTCGAGTTCCTCGATCCGGCGCAGGTGGTGGTCGACCAGTTCGGTCGGCGAGACGGTGCGCCCGCGGATCGCCGCCGCCTGTTCGGCCAGCGTCAGGGCATGGAGGTCTGACATGATCACTCTCCCCAAGTAGTCCTCAGGTCCCCAGGTCTTCAGGTCCTCTGAGGACTTCACCATAGAGGCGGGGTCGACTCGATGGCAAGGCAAGCCTTACCGGCTGCCCGGGTGCGCGTTGGTCCTGGCGGATGAGCGGTGCGTGCCCCTCCCTCGCCTCCGATCGCACCCGCTCTTCCGGACACTACGGTGACCGTACTATGGTGATCGGCGTGACGAAGAAACGCTCCATGCAGGAGCCCACCTTCCTGCTGCTCACCGCCCTCGCCGACCAGCCCCGGCACGGCTACGCGCTCGGCGACGAGGTCGCCGCGATCTCCGACGGCCGGGTCCGGCTCGGCGCCGGAAGCCTGTACGGCACGCTTGATCGACTGCTCGCCGAAGGCCTCATCCGGGTCGAACGGGAGGAGACGGTCGACGGGCGACCCCGCCGCGTCTTCGCCCTCACCCCGAGCGGCACCCAGGCCCTCACCGACGAGAGCCGGCGGCTGCGGGCCGCCCTCCGCGAGGCCGACCGCCGCCTCGCCATCACCCGGAACAGGCTCGCGGGAGGCCCGGCATGACCGCGCACCAGGACCACCAGAATCACCAGGATCAGAGCAGGGAGGGTCGCCTGGCGACCCACCTGCTGCGCCGCGCCCTCGCCCTCTACCCGGCCTCCTACGGCACCCACGCGCTGGCGGAGGTCGCCGATCACGCCGAGCGCCGCGTCCGAACCGCGAGGCCGCTCGCCGCTCTGCGCGAGGTGGCCGATGTGGCGGGGCACGGCGTCCGGGTCCGGCTCGGCCTGGTCTCCCACCGGCCGGCGGGCCGGGCCCTGGCCACCGCGGCCCCGCTCG
>NZ_LFVW01001280.1:0-1046 GCF_001182915.1 Kitasatospora sp. MY 5-36 | reverse complement strand
CCTCCCGGGCGGAGACGGGGGCCGCGGTGGTCCCCGTCCCGGCGGTGGTCTCCCGGAGCGGGGCGGGGGTCACCTCGGCGGAGCGTGGCGAGCCGTCCCCCGGCTGGGCCTCGGCGAGCGGCGGGCCCCCCGTCCCCGCGGGCGCCGGGTCGGTGACCACCGCGGTGTCGATGTCGAGCTCGCCCTCGCCGTGCCCTGGGGCGGGGGAAGAGCAGTCCACCGTCACCCGCCAGTGCCCGACGGGCAGGATCTCCCGGGTGGTGTACGTCCCGGGACGGCCGGGGGCGGTGACCAGGCGCCAGGGGCCGACGGCGCGCCCGTCGGTGGCCGTCGCGGAGAGCGTGCCGGCGAACTCCCCGGTCACCGGGTCGTGGTCGTTCTCCCAGGTGGCGACGGTGCTGACGCGACCGTTCTGCTGGCCGGTGACGTCCAGGTGGACGCTCTCGCCGTGGGCGGCGGCGGGTGCGGCGGCGGCGAGCAGGGCCGCCGCGGCGAGGGCGAGGGCGCTGAGGTGGGGGCGGGTTCGCATACGGGAGGGTCCTCGGGGCGGTGTGGGGGCAGGGACGCTGGGAACGGCCGGCGCCGGGAACGGCCCGCCACTGGGTGGGCGGCGGCCGGTCCCGGCGCGACGGACCTTCGGGCCTGCGGGTCTTGGGGCCCGCGGGCGTCGGCGGCTCGGGTCGGAGGGTGCGGCCGGCGTACGGGCCGACCGGTTTTACGGGCTCACAGGAACAGCCTTACCCCGTTCGGCACACGAGGACTTCAGCAACGAACAGTTCTGGTAAGAGAGGCCGCCGTTCGACTGCGGAGACTCCGGCAGCCGCCCGCGTCGAGGGTGAACCCGCCTCTGTCAGCGGCGAGTTGACACGTCCGCGCGGCCGCTTCGGGGTGCGGCAGCCGGGCGGTGCGCCGAACCGGCGCCGCCGTGCCGCCAAGCACGGCGCGGCGGCCCGGGTCGGCGGAATTCGGCGTGATCTGACTGATGGCCGCCTCGGGAGCCGGTCCTCCCCGGGGTCGGGGGCGGGGCCGGGGGCGGGGTCGCGGCG
>NZ_LFVW01001279.1:0-1050 GCF_001182915.1 Kitasatospora sp. MY 5-36 | reverse complement strand
CGCACCCGCCGCCGCGCCGGCCGACGCGGCCCCCGGGCCCCTCCTCGCGGCCGTCTGACGGCCCCACAGACCATCTGGCGCGGGTGGAAGGGCCCCGCCGCCCCCTCGGGCAAGGGGCGGCGGGGCCCGGCCCCCCACCGGCGGGAATCCCCGCCCGCCCGGCACGGTTGCCACCGATGGCCCACGAACGGACCCCCGTTCCACCCGGGCCCACGACGCACCGTCACGAGAGGGGCAGCACATGAGGATCGGCGACATCGAGGTCCTGGCGGTCATGGACGGAGAAGGCACCGAGACCGCCGCCGAGATCCTCACCCGCCCCGGCACCGACGACCCCTGGGCCTGCCATCAGCACCACCGCGACCCCGACGGCACCCTCCACCTGCCCCTCGGCGGCTTCCTGGTCCGCAGCGGGGAGCGGACTGTCCTGGTCGACGCCGGAGTCGGGCCCCGGGACGTCGGCCGCTACCACGGCGGCGCCCTGCTCGACTCGCTCGCCGCCCAAGGTGTCACCCCCGCCGACGTCACCGACGTGCTCTTCACCCACCTGCACTTCGACCACGTCGGCTGGGCCGCCGTCGACGGCCGGCCGGTCTTCCCGAACGCCGTCTACCGCGCCCACCGCGCCGACTGGCAGCACTTCGTCACCGGACCGGACGCCGACCCCGAAGCCGTCGCCACACTCACCCCCGTCGAAGCCCGACTCGAGCTCTTCGACACCGACTTCACCATCGCCCCCGGCATCGACGCCCTCCACGTGCCCGGCCACACCCCCGGCACCACCGCCTACGTCCTGTCCTCCGGCGGCCGCCGCGCCCTGCTGCTCGGCGACATCGCCCACTCCGTCGTCCAGTTCGGCGAACGCGACTGGCAGGTGATCTGGGACATCGACCCGCAGGCCGCCTCCGCGGCGCGCAACCGCATCGCCGACGAAGCCGCCGACACCGACGACCTCCTCGTCGCCGCCCACTTCCCCGGCATGCGCTTCGGCCGCATCCTCGCCGCCGACGGCCACCGCCGCTTCGTCGCCGTCTGACACACCACCCGCCC
>NZ_LFVW01001278.1:0-1060 GCF_001182915.1 Kitasatospora sp. MY 5-36 | reverse complement strand
CCGCCCCCGCACCCGCCACCGGAGCCCCCGCCGCGACCGGCTCGCCCGCCTCCGCCAAGCCCTCCGCGAAGGCCCCCGCCGCCCCGAAGCCCCCGAGCCCCGCCGACGGCAAGGCCGTCACCTGCGAGGGTTCCGTCACCAAGACCGTCGCGGCCCCGCTGACCCGCCCGGTCAACCACCTGCTGCTGACCGTCACCAACACCGGCAGCGCCCCCTGCTACCTCTACGGCTACCCGGCCGTGCGCTTCGGCGAGGCCCAGTCGGTGCCGCCGGTCATCGAGGACTCCAAGCCGCAGGCCGTCGTCACGCTCAAGCCCGGCGAGTCCGGCTACGCCTCGGTGAACCTGTCCGCCACCGACGGCAGCGGCGCCCACGGCCACACCGAGATCTCGCTGGCCGTCTACTTCCACGGCCCCTCCGGCAACGAGAGCGTCGGCGCGGGAAGCAACCCTTCGCTGCCCGCCAAGGGTCTGTACATCGACGACTCGCTCAAGGTGGGCTACTGGCAGCAGTCCATGGACGACGCCGTCACCTCGTAGTCCCCGGACCAGGCGGGGCAGCGGGGCCGGTGCCCGCCGCCCCGCCGCCCGCGGTGCGCCGCCCCGCCCGTTCGTGGGCGACGCTCCGCGACCGACGGATCGCGTGCTGTCATATGCTTGTCATATACATCTGATCCAAGGGGGGTGCGTGGAGTTCCGACTGCTGGGCTCGGTGACCGTGGTGGCCGCGGACGGCCGCGAGCTTCCGGCCGGATCGGCCAAGCGCCGCAGCCTGCTGGCCATGCTCCTGCTGAACCCCGGAGCACCGGTCACCGTCGAACGGCTCACCGAGACCCTCTGGGACGAGGAACCGCCCCGGCACTCGCGCACCGTCATCCACAACCACGTCTCCGGGCTGCGCTCCCTGCTCACCGCCCACGACGCCCCCGCCGCCGGCGTCGAACTCGTCACCGACAACGGCGCCTACCGGCTGCGGACACCCGACCAGGCCGTGGACACCGTACGGTTCGACCGCCTGGTGGCCCGCGCCCGGGGTGTGGATGCCGAGGAAGGGCTCCATG
>NZ_LFVW01001277.1:0-1060 GCF_001182915.1 Kitasatospora sp. MY 5-36 | reverse complement strand
GCCGGCCGCCTGACGGGTCGACGGCCGGCGGGCTGGTGGGCCGCCGGGACGGTGCGGGACGGTGCGGTGCGGTGCGGGGCCCGGTGGGCGGGGGAGCCCACCGGGCCCGGCGCCGTTGCCGGTTCAGGCCCGGCCGGTCCACTCGTCGGCCAGCACGGCCCAGATCTCCTTGTCGTAGCGGACCCCGTTGTACGGGTACCACTCGCGCAGCACGCCGTCGCGGGTCATGCCGACCCGCTCGGCGACCGCCCGGCTGCGGGCGTTGACGGAGGAGCACCACCACTCGGCGCGGTGCATGCCGCGAGTGGTGAAGGCGTAGTCGAGCAGCTGCTTGACGGCGGCGGTGATCAGCCCGTGGCCCTCGCCGGCCGGCTCCGTCCAGGCGCCGATCTCGCAGACGCCGGACCGGGCGTCGAAGCTCACGAACATCACGCCGCCGACCAGGGTGCCGTCCAGCCAGATCCCGTAGATCCGCTTCTGGTCGGCGGCCAGGCCGTCGGCGTAGCGCTGGAGGGTGGCGCGGGCGGAGTCCAGGTCGACGGAGAAGGTGGCCCAGGGGATCCACGGGTCGGTGTGGGCGCGGGCGCGGTCGAGGTGGGTCAGGAACTCGGGCGCCTGCCAGGGCTCCAGCGGGCGCAGTTCGGCGTTCTCGGTGAGCGGTACGGCAAACACGGGCGGCCTTTCACGGGTGGTGCTGAGGTTGGCTGGACTATTCATAACAAACGTTTGGTACGTAAGATAGCCCCCATGACACCGGCCCGTGGAGACCATGACGCCCGACGCTCGGAAGTCTCCGAGGGGGTGTGGCGGGTGCTCTCCACCCGGGGCTTCGAGGGGCTGACCCTGCGCGCGGTGGCCGCCGAACTGGGTGCCTCCACCGGGCTGTTGACGCACTACTTCCCGAACAAGCGGGCGCTGCTGAGCCACGCCCTGGAGGAGCTGGACCGGCGCTCGCTGGCCCGGCCCCGGCGCACCGCCCCCGCCGACGGCAGCGCGCCGCCGGCCGGCCTGGCCCGGGTGAGGGCGTCGCTGCTGGACGTGCTGCCGCTGGACGGTGAGG
>NZ_LFVW01000012.1:0-17834 GCF_001182915.1 Kitasatospora sp. MY 5-36 | reverse complement strand
TTCCGGGTCACCGGCACGACCACCGGCCTCAAGGCGGGAACCACGGTGACCCTGCAGCAGAAGCAGAACGGCGCCTGGGTCACCCTGCCCGCCTCGGTGCCGACGACCAGCAGCGGCGCCTACTCGCTCGGTGTGAAGCTCGGCATCACGGGTCTGAACGAGCTGCGCATCGTCAGCGGGGACGCCGCCTCCCCGGTCTTCACCGTCACCGTGCACTGACACCGGCCACGGCCCCCTTCTCCGCGGCTCGCGGCCCGGGGCGGGCGGCACACCAGGAGCCACCCGCCCCGGGCCGAACACGAACTGCGCCTGGCCCTCGGCCTGTTCGACGCACTCGGTACACCCATCCAGAGGACCTGCGACAGCGCGGCATCGACGCCTGTCGGTCGAGGGGCGCCCCACCCCGTACGGCCCGGGCATCCCCCGGTGCCGGGCCGTACGAGCACGCCAGGACCCGCACGGCACCGATCCGGCTACCCGGCCTCAGGGCCGGGCCGCCTCGGCACGCCGTGCGGGTCCGCGTCGGGGAGTGCGGGTCAGCGCACCGTGACGGTGAACACGGGCGAGGCGGTGCTGCCGCTGACGATGCGCAGCTCGTTCAGGCCCTTGATGCCGAGCTTCACGCCGAGCGAGTAGGAACCCTTGCTGTTGGTGTGGACGGAGGCGGGCAGGGTGACCCACGCGCCGTGCTGCTTCTGCTGCAGGGTCACCGTGCTTCCAGCCTTGAGGCCGGTGGTCGTGCCGGTGACCCGGAACAGCTGCCACGCCTGGACGGAGGAGACCGACGGCTTGGCGGTGATGCCGGCCTGCGCGGCGGCCGACTGCGCGGCGGACACGGGCTGGACGGCCGGGGTGGCCGCCATGGCGGTGCCCGCCAGCCCGACGGTGAGCGCGCTGAGGGTGACCACGGCGGCCAGGCGCAGGGAGTTCCGCTTGGAGACGATCACGGGTGCACTCCTTTCACAGGAGGGTTCGGCCCGAGGCCCGATCGATGCGATCGACGTGACTCGGGCTCTGTCACCTATAGGGACGCCCCGAGCGTCACTTCGGTTGTGGACGGAACGTCACTTCCTTGTAACAGCAGGCGAGTTCGCCATCAGAGTCAGGGTAGACAGGCCAGGCCGGGTCACATGAGCTTCCGACTGCCGGTCTCCCTGTTCAGGGCGCCCACGTTGATCGGCTGGAGGATGACGGTGATCGCGCCGGCCGAGAAGTGCTGCACCGGGCCGCCGGTGTTCCGCCCGTGGAAACTGTGCGGCAGCGCCTGCCCGTTGGTCGGGTCCGTGCCCGCCGTATACATGTCGACGATGCCCTCGTACCCCTGCCGGGCCTTGGCGTCGTTGCCGTCCGCGGCCTGCTCCACGGTGATGCGGTCGTCGCCGTCCTCGGCGACGACCGCCGCCACGTGGTAGGGCCACCCGCTGGTGTTGTCCGGGTGCTCGAAGTCCTCGTCCCAGGCGGTCTCCACGATGGCGAACGCCTGGCCGGGGCCCGGCCGTTCCTCGCCGTTCGCGTTCGGGCCGCCGGGCCGGGCGTTCGCGTAGGCCGCGGCGCCCTGCGCGTTCTCCGCGTCGCCCAGGCCGAACTGGTGGCCGCCCAGGGCGAATTCGCTGGCGTCCTGCCCGAGGGCCAGCCGCTGCCGGTGCATGATCTCCTCGGCGGTGTGGGCACAGTCCGCGAGGAAGGACGTCTTCGGCTCGTACTCCGCGTACGTGCGTCCCGCGATCTGCCCGCTCTGCCCGGTGGCCTTGCAGTACCGGGGCGCCGGGGCGCCCTCCGCGACCCAGATGACGGTGGTGTCCGCCCCGGGATCGGCGGTCAGGAGGTAGAGGCCGTTCTGCGAGACCCGTGCGGGCCCCAACTCCTCGGTGGTGACCTGGGCGTAGCGCTGGACGGCCGTCGCGCCGGCGGCGCGCGCCGTACCCCGGGCCGTGGTGTCCGCCCTCCGCTGGACGGGGGCTTCTTCGAGGCCGTGGTCGCTCTGCTCGGGCATCCGGCTCATCACCCGGACCGCGTTGGCCTCGGCCTCGCGCTCGAAGCGGTCCCCGGGGTCGGAGACGCTCAGCCCGGACCCGTTGTCCGTCCCGGCCACCGGACCCTGGCGCTGCTGGATGACGTGCGTCAACTCATGGGCGAGGGTGTGCTTGTCAGCGCCGCCGTCGCCGATGACGACATGGCTGCCGGAGGTGTAGGCACGGGCGCCCACCTCGGCGGCGGAGTCGCGGGCCGCGGAGCCGGTGTGCAGACGGACGTCGGAGAAGTCGGCGCCGAAGCGGGATTCCATGTCCCGCCGCAGCGGTTCGTCCAGCGGCCTGCCCGGCGTGCGCAGCACGTCGTGCACGGCGGAGCGCTGCACCGGCTCCTCCACGGGCGGCTGGTGGCCGCAGCCCGCGCCGTGCCGGTGCCCGTGCCCGCTCCGCTGGAGCATCCGGACGACGGCCGCGTTGCCGACGGTGCGCTGCAGCCCGAGGAGCTCGTCGGGCACCTGGCCGCCCGGGGCCTCCCCGGACCGTGTGGCCGCGCTCCTGGGGGCGCGCTGCGGCTGCTTCTCGTCCTTCGTCGGCTCGTGCGCGTGCATGGAACTCCGCTCGTGGGGACGGCAGTTTCGTGGTGTTCCCCCTACATACCCGGTGCGGCGGTCGCGGGTAAGGGGCGCGAGGGCACGATGCACTGCCCGTACGGGCAACACGTCCGTCCCGACGAGCGCCGGCGGCCGAGCCCGACCCGGGCGAACCGTCAGCCGCGCGGCGGCAGCCGTCGGGTGATCCGGCCGAACAGGTCCTCCAGCGGCTCGCCGAGGTCCCGGCCGAACTCGGTCAGCCCGTAGGTGACCTGGGGCGGCGTCGTCGGCTCGACCTTCCGCCAGACCAGGCCGTCCTGGACCAGCGCGCGCAGGGTCTGGGCGAGCATCTTCTCGCTGATGCCCTGGATGCTCTCGCGCAGCTCGTAGAACCGGAGGTCGTTGGCCCGCAGGGAGATCAGCACCCAGATGCCCCACCTGCTGGTCACGTGGTCGACCATGTCGCGCGCGGGGCAGTCGGTGTGAAACACCTCATACCGCCGCCCGGTTTCGGCCTGCTTGTCCTGCGCACCTACCTCCATGTCCTGAGCTTACGTCAAGGTACGTCCTTACCAGGGGTTAGCCGCCGCTCCTAGCGTGAAGGCCACAGAGTCCGTCGGGCAAAAGGAGCTGACCATGATCGTGGTGACCGGGGCTACCGGGAATGTGGGCCGACCGCTGACGCGGGCGCTGGCGAAGACGGGCCTGCCGGTGACGGCGGTGTCGCGACACGCGGCGCCCGTGCCGGACGGTGTCCGCCACGTGGCGGCCGACCTGGCCGATCCGGCCGGCCTCGCACCGGCGCTGGCCGGGGCGGAGGCGCTGTTCCTGCTGCTGTCCGGCGACCTGCACGCCGCCGGAGCCGGCCCGGCCGACATCATCGGCCGGGCCGCGGCCAGCGGGGTCCGCCGGATCGTCCTGCTCTCCTCGCAGGGCGTGGCGACCAGGCCCTTCGGCCCGACGCGGATCGCGATGCGCGCGGTGGAGGACGCGCTGCGGGACTCCGGCCTGGACTGGACCATCCTGCGGCCGGGCGGCTTCGCCTCCAACGCCCTGTGGTGGGCCGAGTCCGTCCGCGCGCACCGGGTCGTCGCCGCCCCCTTCGGCGACGTCGGTGTGCCGATCGTCGACCCGGCGGACATCGCCGAGGTCGCGGCGGCCTGCCTGGTGGACGACCGGCACACCGGCGCCGTGTACGAGCTGACCGGCCCGGAACTGATCACCCCGCGCCGGCAGGCGGAGGCCGTCGCCGCCGCGCTGGGCACGCCGGTGCGGTTCCACGACCTCACCCGCGACGAGGCCGGGGCCGCCATGGCCCGGAGCATGCCGGTGGAGCTCGCCGAGGACACCCTGGACATCCTCGGCTCTCCGACCCCCGCCGAGCTGCGCGTCAGCCCGGACGTGCGGCGGGTCCTCGGCACCGCCCCGCGCAGCTTCGCCGACTGGGCCGCCCGGCACGCCGCCGCGTTCCGCTGAACCCGGTCGGCACCGCCGGAGCGTCCTGGGCCGGTCGGTCCACTACCGGCACCGGATGCGGGAGTTCACGACACGTCCTCCTCCGGCGCAGCGCACCGGACCGCGGCACCTCCGCGCTGGGCGGGAAGGCCGGTGCGCTCGTTCTGCAGGTCCCACAGTTCCCTGAACCGGCCGCCCTCCTCGGCCACCAGCTCCGCGAACGTGCCCTCCTGGAGCACCTTCCCGTCCTCCAGGACGACGATCCGGTCGGCGACGGCCACGTTGGTGAGCCGGTGGGTGACCAGGACGACCGCCCGCTCCCGCGCGACCGCCCGCAGGTTCTGGAAGATCCTGTGCTCGGCGCGCGGGTCGAGGGCGGCGGTCGGCTCGTCCAGGACGAGCAGCCCGGCCTCGCGGTGGAACGCACGGGCGATGGCCAGCCGCTGCCACTGGCCGCCGGACAGCTCCTCTCCGCCCATCCACTCCACCGCGAGCAGGGTGGACAGGCCCCGGCGGAGCCGGGCGACGACGTCGGCGGCCCCGGAGGCGTCGGCGGCGCGCAGCACCGCCGCGTCGCCGTCGGCGGTGGGCTGGCCCAGGGTGATGTTCTCGCGGCAGGTCAGCGGCCAGCGGGCGTAGTCCTGGGGGACGACGGCGACCTGGCGCCACAGGGCGTGCGGGTCGAGGTCGCGGGTGTCGGCCGCGTCCCACCGCACCGCTCCGGCGTCGGGCAGGTAGAGCCCCGCCAGGAGCTTGGAGAGGGTGGTCTTGCCGGAGCCGTTCTCCCCCACCAGGGCCAGGATCTCGCCCCGTTCGACGTGCAGGTTCACCCCGTCCAGCGCCTTGCGGTCGGAGGCGGGGTAGGCGTAGTCGAGGTTCTCCACCGCGATCCGGCGCGGGGCCTCGGGCGTCCCGGTGCCGCGCTTGGGCCGGTGGCCGCCGGCGGTGTCGAGGAAGCTCGACCAGTCGTCCAGGTACATGCCGGTGCGGAAGAGGTCCGCGCCGTAGCCGACGATGCCGCGCAGGCTGGTGCTGACAGCGGTCAGGGCGAACACCGCCGCGCCGCCGCGCGGCAGGCTCATCCGGCCGGTGCTGACCAGCCACAGCATCGCCGCCCACACCACCGCGGTGCCGAGGCCAGATGCGGCGGCCCCGATCACCGACACCCGGGCGCTCTGCATCGCCGCGCGGCGCGAGGTGGCGTCCAGCCGCCGGCCGACCTGGTCGTACTTGACGAGCAGGAACTCGCCCATGGTGTCGGAGCGGACCTGGTCGGCGTTGCGTTTGAGGTGGATGTACCAGCGCAGGTTCGCCATGATCCGGCGGTCGCCGACGGCGGCCCGGTTCGCCAGGAACTGCACCCGGGCGGCGTGCACCGACGCGATGCCCTGGGGCAGCGCCGCCAGCACCAGCAGCGGCAGGAGGGCGGGGTGGAGCACGGTCAGCACGCCGGCCGCGCCGAGGAGCGAGGCGAGGGAGGCGAGCAGGTTCTGCGCCTCTCCGACGATGTCCACGCAGACCTCGGCGCCGCGGTCGGCGGCCTCCAGTTCGTCGTTGTAGCCGGCGTGGTCGTAGGCGGTCAGTTCGGCCGCCACGGTGGCGCGCAGCACCGCGGCCTCCGCCTCCCGGGAGATGCGGGGCGACAGGTGGATGGTGATGGTCCGGATCGTGATGCCCAGCAGGGAGCGGGCGCCGGCCGCCGCCGCGATGACGAGGATCGACGGCGCCGCGCGGGTGAGCTTGTCTCCGACCTGCCCGGGGCCGAACAGGGCCGAGATGGTGCCGGTGGTCGCGAACAGGCCGGCCGCGCCGAGCACCGCGGAGACGGCCTGGCAGGTCAGGAGCAGCGCGACGGAGGTGCGGTCGATGCGCCAGCCGAGGCGGAAGGCGCGGACGACGAGCGCGGGCAGGCGGCGGGCCATCGCGCTGACGCTGATCGCCTCGATCGCCGCGATGCGGCGTCCGTCGGCGAGCCACTGCAGTTCCTCGTCGGCGGCCTCGGCCGACGCCGTCGTGGTGCTCAAGCGTTCGCCTCCTCGCGCGGGGCGGGGGCCAGCGGCAGGCGGGCCACCAGGGCCCCGGGGACGGGTGGGACGTGGATCGACGGGGCGGGGGAACAGGCCACAGATCCTCCAGGAGCGGAGCGGTGCGCGGACGTGCGGACTCACCGGTCCCGGCCGACAGGAAAGCTCAAGTCGCCTTTCCTCAGGCCGAGTTGACCGGTCCGACGGAGTCGTTACGGGCGGCTGGGCGTCCGATGATGGTGCTGTTCGAGCGCGGCGTTCAAGTGGATTCGCCTCCGGGCGAGCCCGGGTCGAACGGGGACTTTTCGAGCAGGTTCCGGGCATGGTTCAGCGCATATGCCAAGCGGACGGGCGGCGCACGGCCGTCGCCGGATTCACCCGTTCGGCTGGTCTGCTGCCCGAGGGGCTGCCGCGCCGCCAGGCTCCTGAGGCGGGTGGGGCGGCAGGAGTTGAGTACGGATACTCATGTCCCGGGCCAACTGGATCGGGCACGATGCTCACCGTCAGTGAGCTTGTGCGGAAGGGTTCTTGTGTCCATGGTCCGAAACAACGTCAGGATTCCCCTCGTGGTCGGCGCGGCCGCGATGGCCGCGGCCGTCGCCGCCGGGTGCTCCTCCGATCCCGGAGCAGGGTCGGGAACCGGCCCGGGAGCCGTCCCCGACAAACCGTCCGCGACCTCGGGCGGCGCCGGCTCCCCGGGTGCCGCCCCGACGTCCACGCCGACGCTCCAGGCGTCCGGCGCCCCGGCGTTCGGCTCGCCCAGCAGTACGCCGACCGGCCCGCCGATCCCCACCGGAGCCGCCCTGCGCGAGCTGCTGCCGACCGCCGCCACGCTGCCCGCCGGGTGGCGGATCGAGGGCAACGGCAGCGAGAACGACTCCGGCACCTACGTCCTGGAGGAGCCGGCCAAGCCGGTCCTGCCCCAGGAGCCGTGCACCCAGATGCGCCTCGCCGGAAGTGTCCTCTCCCTGGACTACAGGGCCTCGGGCGCGACGAACGAGGTCTACGACGGCGAGAACAGGGTCGAGGTCTACCTGGGCGCCTACCACGCCGGCGACGCGGCCAAGCTGCTCGGCGAGATCCGGGCGTACGCGGACCGCTGCACGTCCTTCACCGGCAAGGGGATCGACGGGAAGGCGATTCCGCTGACCGTGACGCTGCAGCCGGTGCCGGGGCTCGGCGACGAGGCCGTCGACGTGAAGAAGGTGCCCCAAGGCCCGTACCACAGCGAGGAGATCGTGGTGACGCGGCTCGGCGACCGGCTGCTGTTCCTCAGCGGCGACAACATCCTCGGCCGGCTGCCGAACCTCATGCAGCTGGCGGTGCCGCTGTCGAAGACGGCCAGGTGAGCGTCGGATGAGCGCCGGGTAGTCGGCCCGCCCGGGACAACGAGCCCCGGGGCGGTGGCGCCGGCGGCGACCTCGGCGTCACCGCCCGCGGCGGAGCGCGAGCCCGGACAGGCGCGCCCGCCGCGGCTCAGGGCAGCCGGGAGTACGGGGGCCGGGCGTCGTCCGGAGCCCCGTGGTCGCTGGAGACCAGCAGGAGGACCGTGGCTCGCCGGGTCCCCAGCGAGCGCAGCCGGTGGGGCGTCGTGGCCTTGAGGTAGACGCAGTCGCCCGAGTCGAGCGTGATCGCGCGCGACGGGAGGACCAGTTCGACCCGTCCCTCGTGGACGAAGACGAACTCCTCGCCGGGGTGGTCCCGGAACGGGGCGGGGCCGTCGTCGAGCGGCGGGTAGAGCATGAACGGGGTCATGCCCTTGGCACCGGCGTCGAGCGCCATCCCCTCGTAGCGGGTGCCGGGCTCGTCCGGGGCGGTCAGGGCCTGACGCTCCGCGGCCCGGGTGACGGTGACCTCGCTCAGCTCCTCGGCCTCGGCGAAGAGACTGTCCAGAGGGACTTCGAGGGCCTTGGCGAGGGAGGCGCAGACGGCGATCGAGGGAACGCTCTGGCCGCGTTCGACCTTCGACAGGTAGCTCTTGGTGACGCCGGACCGCTCGGCCAGCGCCTCCAGGGTCATCAGCCGTTCCTTGCGCAGCTGCCGCACCCGGTTGATCACTGGTTCTTCCTCTCCCGTGCCATCCACCTCCGATGACACACCGTGTCCTCTGGCGGGCCATGCTACGCCGCGGCGCCGCCGGTGCGCCCGGGAGGCCCCGCCCGCCGGCCGTCGCCCCGCCCACCCTCGCGACCCGTATCGCACTCGCCGCTCTTGTCGCAGGAAACCTTGTGTCCTATCGTGAACAATGTTTCCTCCGGAGCCACGGCTCCGGACACAGGCCTGGCCGCCGGGGCGAGGCCGGAGAACCGGAGCACACACATGGCGAACACCCTGCAGGACTCGAAGGACGTCCTCGTCGACCGCGCCGCACGGCAGATGGACCGGCACTTCGGGGACTCGACACTGACCACGCGCCAGAAGCTGGCGCTCACCTGCCGGATCGCGTACGACGGCGGCCACGACTCGGGGCTCGCCGGGCAGATCAGCTCCCGCGGGCGCGAGCCGGGCACCTACTACACCCAGCGCCTGGGCCTGGGCTTCGACGAGATCACCGAGGACAACCTGCTCCTGGTGAACGAGGACCTGGAGGTCCTGGAGGGCACGGGCATGCCCAACCCCGCCAACCGCTTCCACTCCTGGATCTACCGGGCGCGCCCGGACGTCAACTGCGTCATCCACACCCACCCGCTGCACACCGCCGCACTGGCCATGCTCGAAGTCCCGCTGGTGGTCTCCCACATGGACACCACACCGCTGTACGACGACTGCGCCTTCCTCAAGGACTGGCCGGGCGTGCCGGTCGGCAACGAGGAGGGCGAGATCATCACCGCCGCCCTCGGCGACAAGCGGGCCGTCCTGCTGGCCCACCACGGCCAGCTGGTGACCGGCTCCACGATCGAGGAGGCGTGCACCCTGGCGCTGCTCATCGAGCGGGCCGCCCGCCTGCAACTGCTGGCGATGTCGGCGGGGACCATCCAGCCCCTGGACCCGGCGCTCGCCCGCGAGGCCCACGACTGGACCTCCACCGACCGGCGCAGCCGGGCGAACTTCGCGTACTACGCGCGCAAGGCACTGCGCACTCACCCCGACTGCGTCAACGGACAGGTGGACCTCTGATGGCCAATCCGCCCCTGCAGGGCATCATCTCCTACCCGGTCACCCCCTTCGACGCCGCCACCGGCGAGGTCGACCTGGCCGCACTGCGCGCGCTCACCGGCGCCCTGGTCGCCGCCGGCAGCCACGCCGTCGCCCCGCTCGGCAGCACCGGCGAGAGCGCCTACCTGACCGGGAAGGAGTGGGACGCGGTCTGCGAGACCACCCTGGACGCGGTGGCCGGGCGGGTGCCCACCCTCGTCGGCGTCTCCCACTGGAGCACCGAGGGCACCGTCCGCCGCGCCCGGGTGGCCGCCCGCCACGGCGCCACCGCGATCATGGTGCTGCCCCAGGTGTACTGGAAGCTGACCGAGGACGAACTCGCCCGGCACTACGACGAGGTGGCCCGCGCCACCGACCTGCCGATGATGCTCTACAACAACCCCGGCACCAGCGGCGTGGACCTGCGCCCGGAGACGGTGGTCGCACTCGCCCGGAAGATCCCCAACCTCACCATGGTCAAGGAGAGTTCGGGCGAGGTGTCCCGCTTCCGCGCCATCCGGGAACTGTCCGACGGAGAGCTGTCCGTCTACAACGGCAGCAACCCGCTCGCCCTGGACGCCTTCCGCGCCGGGGCCGCCGGCTGGTGCACGGCCGCCCCCTGCCTCGTCCCGCAGCCGGTGCTGGAGCTCCACGCCGCGGCCGTCGGCGGACAGCAGGAGCGCGCGGACGCGCTGTTGCGGGAGCTGCTGCCCTTCCTGCGGTTCATCGTCCGGCACGGCCTCCCCCGGACCGTCAAGGCGGGCCTGGAGATCCTGAACCGCCCCGCCGGGCCGCCGCGGCCCCCGCTGCTGCCGCTGCCCCCGGAGGAGACGGCGCAGCTGCGGGAGCTGCTCACCGGTCTCCTCCCGCCCTCCGCCGCCTGACGGTGCCCGCCCCCACCGGCTCCCCTGTGCGAGGACACCCGTCCCCGCGCAGGGGAGCCGGCGCCACCAGGGCCTACGCGTCGAGCCGGACGGTGGCGACGGTGTCCCAGCAGATCCGCCACCCCGGCAGGTCCGCACCGGCCACCGGGACGCGCCGCCAGAACACCTCGTTGACGATGATCCGGTTCACGGTGAACGGGGCGTGGCCGGGCCGGACCCGGTGGATGGCCTGCGCCAGCTCGTCGCTGTCGGTGTCGGCGGCCGCGTAGGCGGCGGTGGTGTGGAGCACGCCGAGCGGGTACGCGGTGGAGTCGGGGCCGAAGACCCGGTGGACGGCGCCGCGGACGCGGTGCTGGAGGGCGGCGAGTTCGCCGTCGGGGTGGAGGTCGAGGCGGACGCCGGTGCGGTGGGCGAGCGGCGAGCCGGCCTGGAGGGCGATCGGCCCGCTCCCGGCCACCGCGGCCCGCAACCGGTCGGCGAGGTCGCGGCGTTCGGCGTCGGTGACGGCGTCCGCCGGGGCGGAGGTGAGCATGTCGAGGGTGATGTGCGTCCGCTCGTCCGGCACCGGCAGGACGGGGAAGCCGGCCAGGGCCTCGCGCAGGCCGGCGAGGAGCGTGTGCAGGGCCGAGCCCGCCGGCAGGTCGGGCAGGGCGTACACCTGGAGGGCGCGCAGGCCGTCCGGCCAGGGCCGCTGTCCGAAGGTCGGGTGGAACGCTTTCACGTCGCCTCCTGCTGATCCGGTTCGGTGGCGGCCCGGCGGGGCGGCGGCCCGTCCAGGTGGGGCTGTCGACCGTACGACGGGGTTCAGCGTACGGGCGGATCCCCCGCTCCGTACCGGCCCCGGCGTCAGGCGTCCCGGCGGGACAGGCCGAGGGCGGCCAGGGTGAAGGCGACGGCGAGGTAGCCGGCCAGGGCGGCGAAGCAGCCGACCGGGCCGAGGCGGTCGGCGCCCGCCGACGCGACCGTGGTGCCGAGGCCTTCGAAGACGCTCTGCAGGCCGAACCGTGACACCCCGTCGCCGAGCGGTGCCAGCAGCATCGGGGAGAGGAAGAACAGGCCGAACAGGGCGGCGACCGCACCCGCCGTGTGGCGCAGGACGAAGCCGAGCGCGAGGCCGAGCAGGGCGAAGGCGGACAGGAACAGGCCGCAGCCGATCACGGCGCGCGCCACGCCGGGCGCGCCGAGCGGGACGGCGAGGTGCCGGCCGCTCAGGGCGCGCCGGCCGAGCAGGAAGGTCAGGAAGGCGAGCAGCTGCCCGAGCAGCGCCGAAACCCCGCCGACCACCAGGGCTTTGGCGACGAGCACCTGGCCGCGCCGGGGCACGGCCGCGAGGGTGGTGCGGATCTGGCCGGTGGTGTACTCGCTGGAGGCGGCCAGCGTGCCCAGGGTGCCGACGGCCAGCACGGCGACGTAGAAGCCGCCGGAGAAGCCGTAGCGGACCGGATCGAAGCGCTCGCGTTGCTCGGCGCTCCAGGAGGCCCAGTTGTCGGCCGCGCTCGCGTAGTCGATCAGGCCGATGAACAGCGCGGCGGCCAGGGCCACGGCCGCCGCGAGCGGGGTCGCGCGGACGCTGCGCAGCTTGACCCACTCCCCGGCCAGGGCACCCCGGGTGGTCGGTGCGGTGCTCATGCGGTCCTCTTTCCGGGAGACGTGACGGAATCCGTGGCGGGAGTCGTGACGGAAGACGTGGAGGTGGCCCGGTGGTCGACCGCGCCGCCGACGGCGTCCATGAAGGCCTGCTCCAACGAGGCCTGCCGGACGGTGAGTTCGTGGACACCGATGCCGTGCCCGGCGGCCAGCTCGCCGATGGCGGACGGCTCCAGGCCGACGACGGCCAGCGCTCCGGCGGGCTCCTCGCCGACGGAGGCCGCCCCGGCCGCGCGCAGCAGCCGGGCCAGCTCCGCCGGGCGGGCGCAGCGCACCAGGACGTCGGTGCGGGCGTGCTCGGCGAGGAAGTCGGCCGTCGAGCCGTCCGCGACGAGCCGTCCGCGCCCGATGACCACCAGGTGGTCGGCGGTGAGGGCCGTTTCGCTCATCAGGTGCGAGGAGAGCAGGACGGTCCGCCCTTCGGCGGCGAGGTCGCGCAGGAGGGTGCGGATCCACTGGACGCCTTCCGGGTCCAGGCCGTTGACGGGTTCGTCGAGCAGCAGGACGGGCGGGTCGCCGAGCAGGGCGGCGGCGATGCCCAGGCGCTGCTTCATGCCGAGCGAGAAGCGCCCGGCCCTGCGCCGGGCCGCCGTCGCCAGACCGGTGAGTTCCAGCACCTCGCGGACCCGGCGGGGGCCGATGCCGTTGGTGACGGCGAGGCCGAGCAGGTGGTGGCGGGCGGAGCGGGCGGGGTGGACGGCGCCGGCGTCCAGCAGCGCGCCGACCTCGCGCAGCGGGTGGCGCAGCGAGGCGTACGGGCGGCCGTGGACGGTGGCCCGCCCCGCGGTCGGGGCGTCCAGGCCGAGGATCATCCGCAGGGTGGTGGACTTGCCGGAGCCGTTCGGTCCGAGGAAGCCGGTGACCCGGCCGGGGTGGACGGTGAAGGTGAGTCCGTCCACGGCGAGGGTGCCGCCGTAGCGCTTGCTGAGGTCGCGTACTTCGATCATCGTGCTGCCTTTCCTTGTGGCGTGCCTCCACGCTCCCGTCCGCGCCGGGGGCCCGGCCTCCCACCGTGGGCGGAATCCCGGCATCGGACGGGGGCCGGTCTCTGCCCGTGGTCGTAGGCCTGGGGGGCGATGCCCCGGCGGCGGGCCGCCGCTAGCCTGGGGCGATGTCCGACATCCCGCGCCCGCCGGTGACCGGAAGGCTCCGCCCGGGCCACTGGGTTCTGGTCGACCTGGCGGTCTCCCTGGCCCTGACCGTGCTCACCTGGCTGCGGGTGCTGGACGCCTACCGGGTGTTCGACCCGCACCACCGGGGCTACGCCGAGCCGACCACGGCCGAGTTGGTGACGGTGCTGGGGTGCGTGGTCGTCGTCGGCGCGGCGGCGGGCCTGCGGCGGCTCGCGCCGGTGGCCGCTGCCGGGGTGGTGTTCGCCGCCTGGGTGGTGGTCGTGGCGGTGGCCGGACGGCTGACCATCGCCAACCTGGCCGGGTTCCAGGTGGTGCTCGCCGCCGCGATGACGGTCTACCTGGTCGCGGCGGTCGGCGCGCCGCGGGTCGGCGCGGCCGCGCTGGCGTTCGGGCTGGTGGGCGCCGGGCTGAGCGGGTTCGGCTCGCGGGAGCTGTGGAACAACCTGGTGTTCGCCGCGCTGGCGGTCGTCACCGCCTGGGCGCTCGGCAGCGCGGCGGCCCGCTACCGCGCGTACGGGGCGGAGCTGCGCCGTCACCAGCTGGACCTCGCCAGGGCCGAGCTCGCGGAGGAGCTCGCCGAGGAGCGGATCCGGCTGGCCCGGGAGCTGCACGACGTGATCGCGCACAGCATGAGCGTGGTCAACGTCCAGGCGGGGTACGGCCGTTTCGTGATCGGCCGGGATCCGGCGAAGGCCGAGCAGGCACTGGAAGCCATCCAGGCGGTGAGCCGGGACGCGATGGTGGAGATGCGCGGTCTGCTCACCGTCCTGCGCGGGGCCCCGGCCGAAGGCGCCGACCGTGGAGCGGGCGCCGAGTTCGCCCCCGCGCCCCGACTCGCCGACCTGGAACGGCTGGTGGCCAGCAGCGCCGAGGCCGGGGTGCGGGTCGAGCTACGGGTCGGCGGCCGGGTGCGGCCGCTGTCGGACGGCGTCGAGCTATCGGCGTTCCGGATCGTCCAGGAGGCACTGACCAACGTGGCCAGGCACGCGCGCACCGACTCGGCCCGGGTGGACGTGGCGTACGAGGACGACCGGTTGGTGCTGGAGGTGACCGACCCCGGGTGCGGCACGCCGGTCGTCGCGACGGGCGGCATCGCGACAGGCAGCGGCGGGCACGGCCTGGCCGGGATCGCCGAACGGGTCGGCCTGTACCGGGGCCGCCTGGAGGCCGGGCCGGGCCCGGACGGCGGCTTCCGGGTCCGGGCCGTCCTGCCGCTGGCCGAGGCCGCGGTCGAGGTCGCGTCATGACGACGGCCGGGGAGCGCCCCGCCCCGCCGATCCGGGTCGTGGTCGCCGACGACCAGGCGCTGGTCCGGGCCGGCCTGGCCGGGATCGTGGCCGCCGCCGACGGGTTCACCGTGGTGGGCGAGGCCGCCGACGGCGCGCAGGCCGTCCGGCTGGCCCGCACCGAGCACCCGGACGTGGTCCTGATGGACATCCGGATGCCGGGCACCGACGGCCTGGCGGCCACCCGGCGGATCACCGCCGAGAGCGGCGTACGGATCCTCGTCCTCACCACCTTCGACCTGGACGAGTACATCTACGGCGCGCTGCGCGCCGGAGCCTCCGGCTTCCTGCTCAAGTCCACCCCGCCCGAGGACCTGCTGACCGCGATCCGGGTGGTCGCCGCCGGGGAGGCGCTGCTCGCCCCGAGTGTCACCCGCCGGCTGATCCGCGCGTTCGCCGCCGCCTCCACCGGCCCCGCCGAACCGCCGGCGGACCGTGACGGCGAGCGGCAGCGGGTCCTCCAGGCCGTCACCGGACGGGAGTTGGAGGTGCTCACGCTGATCGGCCGCGGGCTCACCAACGCCGAGATCGCCGAGCGGCTGTGCGTCAGCACGGGCACGGTCAAGACCCACGTCGGCCACCTGCTGGCGAAGCTCGCCGCCCGCGACCGCGTCCACCTGGTGATCACCGCCTACCGGGCGGCCCTGGTCGCCTGACACCCGCCCCGGGTTCCTGGACCCCGCCACCCGTGACGGTGGGTGATGACGCTACTCGGCGCAGCGGGTTTGCCGCCCGTCAGCGGGCCCGGAACGCTGGGAGCCCGGGGGGAGCCACCCGCCACACCAGGAGTCCCCGCAGATGTCCCCGAAAACCGTCGCCGCGCTCGCCGCGGGCCTCGTCGGCACCATAGCCCTCGCCCACGTCGCCTTCGCGGGCGCCCCCGTCACCCTGAACATGGCCACCGGCAGCGCCGAGTGCACGCTCACCTGGGCGAAGCCCGGCATCACCTTCAAGGCCCTGACGCCCGGCGGCAACGCCGCGTCCTTCCGGGACGTCGACGCCACCGGGACGGTCACCATCGACCTCACCTCCGTCGGCAACCCCGTCACCCTGGCGAACTCCGTCTACATCCGGACGGCGGCCAAGGGCGGCTTCACCCTGACCGACGCCTCCGGCCACTACGTGCAGGTCTCGAACCTCGAAGGCAGCCTCTCCGGCGACAGCACGTTCGTCGTGCAGACCAGCAGCGATCCCGCCGGCACCCGCCTCCCGGTGTACAACATCCCCACCCGGCCCCGGATCAGCCCGGACGTGCAGTCCGTGCTGCCGCCGCGCGTCAACCTCGCGCTCTCCGACATCTGGATGAGCGTCCTGCCCGAGTTCGCCACCGTCATGAACCAGACCTTCGGCGACGGCACCCTCCGGCCCGGCGACCAGCTCGGCACCTGCACCGCCCGGACCACCTCCTGACGCGGCCGCCACCGGGCGATACCGGGGCGCCGACCGGGTACAGGTGACGGGGGCGGCCCCGCCCCTGACCCCTCGTCCGGGAGGAACCCCATGTCCGCACCGTTCCAGCACCGCCGGTTCGCCGTCGACGACGACGGCAACGACCTGGGGTACCTGCTGTCGCTGCCGGACGGTTACCGGGACGGGCCCGGGCCGTGGCCGCTGCTGCTCTTCCTGCACGGCGCCCTGGAGCGCGGCGAGGACCCGGCGGTCCTGGCCGCGCACGGCCCGGTCCGGCAGATCGCCGAGGGGGCGAGGCTGCCGTTCGTGGTGCTGGCCCCCCAGTGCCCGGCCCACAGTTCCTGGGTGGCGGAGCTGAGCAGCCTCGCCGCCCTCCTGGCGGAGGTGGAGCGGGAGGTCCGGATCGATCCGGACCGCCGGTACGTGACCGGCCTCAGCATGGGCGGCACCGGCTCGTGGGCGCTCGCCGCCCGGTACCCGCGCCGGTTCGCCGCCGCCGTACCGGTCTGCGGCTCCTGGCTGCGGGAGTCCGCTCCGCGCCTGACCGCCGTCCCCGTCTGGACCTTCCACGGCGAGGAGGACGAGGTCATCCCGGTCTCGCACACCGAGCGCCTGGTCGACGCGCTGCGCGCACTGGGCGGCCCGGTGCGGTTCACCCGCTACCCGGGCGTCGGCCACGACTCCTGGACCCGGACGTACGACGACCCCGAGGTCTACGACTGGCTGCTCGCCCAGTCCCGCCCCGGCGATCCCACCCTCCGAACGGTCCCCGCCCCCACCGCGGCCGCCGCGGACAACCACGTGGAACCCGTTTAGGCCTATGGCCGAGGTCCGCTCGCCCAGGGCCCTCGGCTGACGCCGGTCCACCTGGGCGTTGATCGTTTGTCTACCGCCGTCACGCACGATCGATCCCGCAGAGCGCGCCCCACACGTTCACGGGCGCGAACGGACGAGAGAGGCACACGGGGACATGAAGACGACGAAGAAGCTGCGGCACACCGTGCTCGGGATCGCGGCCGGCATGCTGGCCCTGGTCGGGACGGTGACGTCGGCGGGGACCGCGCACGCCGACGGCCCGCCCGCCGCGTACCTGGACGAGCCCGGCATCCTCTACCGCGGCGGCCACATCGAGGCGGGCGACACCCAGCTGGTCCTGCAGAACGACGGCAACCTCGTCCTCTACCGGGCCTACCAGGACCCGAGTCTCGTCCACGCCGTCTGGCAGGCGCCCAAGACCTGGGGCTGCGGCTACAAGGCGATCATGCAGGGCGACGGGAACTTCGTCGTCTACGACGTCAACAGCCACCCCTGCTGGAGCGCCGACACCTTCAAGCCCAGCTCCCTCGCGAACGCCAGCCTCGCGGTCTCCGCCCTCGGCGGCCTCAAGGTCGTCTTCGTCAACCCCAGCGGCGGCCGGAGCATCAGCTGGGCGACGATCCGCAGCTCCGACCTGTACTAGGCACGGTGTCGGCGGTCTGCCGGTGGTGACGGTGATCCATCAGCGGTCTGTGGGTGGCGCGTTGTTCATTGGCCGGGCGGTGCGTCGCCGACGACGCACCGCCCGAGCCGAAGGAGCCCCCGTCATGTCCTCCACCTACCCCAGCCCGCCGTGGGACGTCCACCGGCTGCCCTCCGCCGCCGGCAGGTCCTTCCTGGTCACCGGGGGCAACGCCGGGATCGGCTACTTCGTCGCGGAGCAGCTCGCCGGGACCGGGGCCGTCGTGGTGCTGGGGAGCCGGGACGGGGCGAAGGCCTCGGCCGCCATGGCCTCGATCCGCTCCCGCGTCCCCGGTGCGCGGCTGCGCCACCTCCGGCTGGACCTCGCCGACCTGGCGTCCGTGCGGACCGCCGCGGACGGTCTCGGACTCGACCGCCTCGACGCGGTGGTCCACAACGCCGGTGTCGCGCTCGACGATCCGCCGCGGTGCACGACGAAGGACGGTCACGAGCTGATGTTCGGGGTCAACCACCTGGGGCACGTCGCGCTGACCCGGGCCCTGGCGCCCCTGCTGTCCGCGGCGCCCGCCGCCCGGATCGTGACGGTGGGGAGCTTCGCGGCGCGCTCCGAGCGGCTGGACCCGGACGACCTCCAGTCGGCCCGGGACTACCGCCCGAAGCGCGCCTACGGCCGGTCGAAGCTGGCGCAGATGTCCTTCGCCTTCGAGCTCGACCGCCGCCTGCGCGCCCGCGGCAGCACCGTGCTCAGCCTGGTGGCGCATCCCGGCGGCGCCCTGGACTCGCTGACCCCGGCCCGCCCGGGGGTGCACGCGGCGACCCGCGGCAGCCGGCTGCGGGGCGCG
>NZ_LFVW01000126.1:0-1382 GCF_001182915.1 Kitasatospora sp. MY 5-36 | reverse complement strand
GCCGCCTACGTCCCGCTCGACCCGGCCTACCCCGCCGAGCGGCTCGCCCACATGGCCGCCGACGCCCACCTCGCGGCCCTGATCAGCGCCGACGGCCTCCCGGCGGCCGACGGGGTGCCGGTGCTGCGCCCGGACGCCGCCGCCGACGGGCCCGAACTGCCCGAGCACGCCCACCCGCTGGACCCGGCGTACGTCATCTACACCTCCGGCTCCACCGGCCGCCCCAAGGGCGTCGAGGTGCCGCGCGGCGCCGTCGCCGCCCTGGTCACGGCCCTGGAGGCGAGCGGCGCCTACCGCGCCGAGCCCGGCGTGGTCGGCTGGAACGCCAGTGTCTCCTTCGACGCCTCCGTCCAGCAGTGGGCCCGGATCTGCCGCGGCGACACCGTCCTGGTGATCGGCGAGGAGCACCGCGCCGACCCGGCCCGGGTGGCCGCCCTGCTGGCCGAGCACGCCGTCACCGACCTCGACCTGACCCCCTCGCACTGGGAGCTGCTGCGCGAGCCGCTGGCCGGCGCCCGGGTGCCGCGGCTGTTCATGGGCGGTGAGGCCGTCCCCGAGCGCACCTGGCGCGAGCTGGCCGACGGCGGCGTCGACGCGCTCAACCTGTACGGGCCCACCGAGTGCACCGTCGACGCCGTCACCGCGCCGATCAGCGGCCCCGGACCGCACCTGGGCGCGCCGCTGCCCGGGGTGCGCCTGCACCTGCTGGACGAGAAGCTCGCCCCCGTCCCCGACGGCGTCGTCGGCGAGCTGTACCTGGCCGGGCCCGGCCTCGCCCACGGCTACCTCGGCCGGCCCGGACTGACCGCCGAACGCTTCGTCGCCGACCCGGTCGCCGCGGGGGAGAGGATGTACCGCACCGGGGACCAGGCCCGGCGCGGCGAGGGCGGCCGGCTGGAGTACGTCGGCCGGGTGGACCGCCAGGTCAAGCTGCGCGGCTACCGGGTCGAGCTCGGCGAGGTCGAGCACGCCCTGGCCCGGCTGGCGGGCGTCCGGGCCGCCGCCGTCACCGTCCACGAGCCCGCGCCCGGCGACCGCAGGCTGGCCGGCTACGTCACCGGCGCCGTCACCGCCGCCGAGCTGACCGAGCGGCTGCGGGCCACCGTGCCCGCCCACCTGGTGCCCTCGGTGATCACCGTGCTGGACGCCCTGCCGCTCACCCCGAACGGCAAGGTCGACCTGGCGGCGCTGCCCGCCCCCGCCGCCGCCTCCGCCGCCGCCTCCGCCGCGGAGTCGGGCGCCGGCGGACTGGCCGGGCAGGTCGCCGAGGTCTGGGGCACCGTGCTCGGCGTCACCGGCCTCCGGCCCACCGACGACTTCTTCTCGCTCGGCGGCCACTCCATCGCCGCACTGCGGGTCGTCCACCTGCTGCGCCGCCGCCT
>NZ_LFVW01001275.1:0-886 GCF_001182915.1 Kitasatospora sp. MY 5-36 | reverse complement strand
GTGCCTCGGCCGGCGACGCCCAGCCGGCCGGGGCGACGGCCGTCCCCGCCAGCACCGCGCCCAGCGCGACGGCCGGCCACCGGCCCACCCGCCTCGGGCCTTTTCTGTGTATGCCTTGCATAGTGTCCTCTCAGTGGGGCGACGCCCTGGATTCGGCGGGCCGCTCGTCGGCCCTGCCACTGGATCGACGGAGCAGGGGGCCGCAGAGGATGTCACGGCCCGTCAGAAAGTTCCCTCGGGTTTTCCCCCTCCGGTGACATCCCGGCAGCGGGTCCGCTCCGTCGGAGAGGGCAGAGACGAACGGAGGGCACGCCCTGTGCGTAGCGCAGACCTGGAGGAGTTCCGCGGCTTCGCCGAGGACCGGTTGCCGCACCTGCGGCGGACCGCGTACCTGATGTGCGGCGACTGGCACCACGCCGAGGACATCACGCAGACCGCACTGACCAAGCTGTACGCGGTGTGGGGAAGGCGGCACCGGATCGCCAACCTGGAGGCCTACGCCCACCGGGTGCTGACCCGGTCCTGCATCGACCACACCCGGCGCCGCTGGCGGCGCGAGGACCCGACGCCCGTGCTGCCCGACCGGGCCGGCCAGGGAGCCGACCCCTCGCTGGGCCTCCAGGTCCGGGCCGCGCTGGCCGCGCTGCCGCCGCGTCAGCGGGCCGTGGTGGTCCTGCGGTTCTGGGTCGACCTGGACATCGCGGCCACCGCCAAGGCGCTCGGCTGCACCGCCGGCACGGTCAAGAGCCACACCTTCCGGGCTCTCGCCCGGCTGCGCGAGCTGCTCGGCGAGACCGACCCGTTCGACGAACTGGCCGTCACCCCTACCCCCCTGAAGGAACTGCTGTGACACATGACCACGCCCTCGACGGGCAGGACGAGCTGC
>NZ_LFVW01001274.1:0-1080 GCF_001182915.1 Kitasatospora sp. MY 5-36 | reverse complement strand
CGACCCGGGCGAGCAGCGGGGCGGCCAGGGCGCGCAGCTGGTGCAGCGCCTCCAGCCGGTGGGCGCGCAGCTCGGCCTCGGCGAGCCGGGCGGCGGTGGCGGTGAGCTGGATCAGGAACGGGCGGACGCTGTGCGCCGGGCCGCTCAGGTTGATGGCGCCGACCAGCCGCCCGGTCCCGGGGTCGCGCACCGGCGCGGCCACGCAGGTCCAGGCGTGGTGGCTGCGCAGGTAGTGCTCGGCGGAGTGGACGTGCATCGGGCGCCGGGCGCGCAGCGCGACCGCGATGCCGTTGGTGCCGACGCTCTCCTCGATCCAGCGGGCGCCGGTGATGAAGCCGATCCGGTCGGCGCTGCGGCGCAGGCCGCGTTCGCCCTCCTGCCAGAGCACGTGGCCCTCGGCGTCGGCGACGGCCAGTAGCAGCGGGGCCGCTCCGCCCACCTCCAGCAGGGTCTCGCGCAGCACCGGCAGGACGGCGTCGAGTCCGCTGGTGCGGCGGCGCTGTTCGATTTCGCCGGGGCCCAGCAGGACGGCGGCGGCGCCGGTGTCGGGGTCGAGGCCGAGGCGGCGCAGCCGGGCCCAGGAGTCGCCGATCTCGGGGCGGGGTTCGAGCAGGCCGGGGCCGCCGGTCTCCTCGGTGAGGGCGGGAACGGCCAGTTCCCGGGCGGCGGCGTCGGCGAGGCTGCGGTCGTGGACCTTGGCCAGCTCCGACGCGGTCGGCGGGGTGCGGCGCTCGGGTCGTCGGGACTGCCGTCCGGTCTGCCGCACTCGCTTCGCTCCTCGCCGCCGTTCGAGGACGCGTCGGGGCCGACGCGCTGACGAAAGCGTACGGGGGCGGTGGGCCGCTGGGGATGGGGTCGGGCAAGTCGGCATACCGGGCGGTACGGAACGCGGGCCCGCGTTCCGTACCGCCGTACCGCCTGACGGCCGGACGGGGTCAGCGCTGCGCGCCGGAGCCCTGCTGGGCCGCCTCCACGGTGTGGTGCAGGTCGGCGCCGGCCTCCAGGGCGGCGCCGGTGCTCAGCGCCAGGCAGGCGGCCAGGGCCACGGCGGCGGCCCGCAGCCAGGTGCCGGGGGCGGTG
>NZ_LFVW01001273.1:0-1082 GCF_001182915.1 Kitasatospora sp. MY 5-36 | reverse complement strand
GGCGATGGCGAACGGCCGGGCGGCGGGCGGCCCGACCAGGTCCAGGTGGCGGCGTCCGCCGGCCGCGGCTCCGGTGGCGGTGGCCGCCTCGATGGCCTCGGCGAGCGCCGCGTCCCGCGCGACGACATCGAGCAGTCCGGTCAGACTCATCTGGGGTCTCTTCTTCGTCCCGTGGCTGGTGCTGTCCCGGGGCGGCGAAGGCCCGCCGGGGCAACGCGAACGGCCCGGCACGCCGAGCGGCCGGGGGTCTCCAGCCTACGCCGCGGCACGGACACGCACGCGGTCCACGGCTCCGGCGGGGCCGGACCCGAGCCGGACCGGGGAACCGAGCCGGGGCCGTACCGGGGCCCGGGGCATCGCCCCCCCGCCCGTCCGCCCCCAAGTTTTGTCAGGAACACATCCGGGAACGAACGGCTGGACGGACCACCGGTCCGGCCGGCGGACGAACCGACCGGAACCCGCACCGAACCGGGCACGGCCATCCGCCACGAACTGGACATACTCCTGTCACTGGCCGTCCATGGAGATCGCGCACCATGGTGAACGTGCCCGCCGCACCCAACCGTGGGGGATGGCTGTGGGGGCACTGTCGCACCCCCGATGGGGGTCGGAGGTGCGAGGCCGGGCGGCCCTGGGTGGGGGCGCCCGCCCAAGCGCCGGGAACCGTGGCGCCCTTTCCTGGAGGGCGCCACGGGTCTCGGCCTCTTTCGTTCCCGGGGCCTACCCCGTCGGCCGCCGTCCTATCCCGAACCCGGCCCCCCGTTCCGTCCCCGCCCCCGCCCCGGCACGACCGGCACCCCGGCGCGACGAAGGCCCCGGCCCGCCCGGTGTGGGCGGTCGGGGCCTTCGCGGCGCGCGGTCGGGCGCCCGGTCAGCGGCGGTTGTAGCTCACCGTGTGCGGGGTCGCGTAGTCGCTGCCGTCGTCCACGATGATGATCTTCGGGACGATCCGGGTCTCGTCCTCCGACGGCTTCCCGGCGCCCTTCTCCACCGCGGCCGTCCCGTCGGCGGTCCCGTCGACCGTCTCCTCGGCGGGCGGCGCGGCCGGCTTCGGCGGCACCGGGCCGGTCGCCACGGGCCCG
>NZ_LFVW01001272.1:0-1084 GCF_001182915.1 Kitasatospora sp. MY 5-36 | reverse complement strand
GCCGCGCTCGCCGCCGGGGAGCCCGCCGCGGACGTCGTGACCGGGCAGACCCGCGCCGAGGGCACCGGCCGGACGGTCTTCGTCCTGCCGGGCCAGGGCAGCCAGTGGGTCGGCATGGGCCGCGAGCTGGCCGGGGCCTCGCCGGTGTTCGCGGCCCGGCTGGCCGAGTGCGCCGAGGCCCTCGCGCCGTACGTGGATTGGCAGTTGGACGATGTGCTGGCGGGCCTTCACGGCTTCGAGGCCGCCGACGTCGTGCAGCCCGCGCTGTGGGCCGTGATGGTCTCGCTGGCCGCGGTCTGGGAGGCGGCCGGCGTCGTCCCCGACGCGGTGGTGGGCCACTCCCAGGGCGAGATCGCCGCCGCCGTCGTCGCCGGGAGCCTGTCCCTGGCGGACGCCGCCAAGGTCGTCGCCCTGCGCAGCCGGACCCTGACCGCCCTCGCCGGGCGCGGCGGGATGATGGCCGTCGACGGCGCGGCCGACACCGTCCGCGGCTGGCTGGAGCCGTTCGGGGAGCGCCTGTCGGTCGCGGCCGTCAACGGCCCGTCCGCCACGGTGGTCGCCGGGGACCCGGACGCGCTGCACGAGCTGGCCGCGCTCCACCCCGACGTGCGCACCCGCGTCCTGCCGGTGGACTACGCCTCGCACAGCGCCCACGTCGAGGAGCTGCGCGAGGACGTCACCGCCGCCCTGGAGGGGATCGAGCCCCGTACGGCCCGGATCCCGATGGTCTCCGCGATGGACGGCCGCCGGCTCGCCGGGCCGGAGCTCGACCCCGCCTACTGGTACGCCAGCCTGCGCGAGACCGTCGAGTTCGCCCGCGCCGTGCGCACGCTCGGCGACGACGGCTACGACACCTTCGTCGAGGTGTCCCCGCACCCCGTGCTGGCCATGGCCGTCGGCGAGGAACTGGCGGACCGCGACCCCGTGGTCGTCGGCACGCTGCGCCGCGACGACGGCGGCGCCGCGCGGCTGCTCGCCTCCCTCGGCGAGGCGTACGCCCACGGCGCGCCCGTGGACTGGACCGCCGTCCTGCCCCGCGCCGAGCGGGCGGACCTGCCCACCTACGCCTTCCAGCGCGGCCGCT
>NZ_LFVW01001271.1:0-1084 GCF_001182915.1 Kitasatospora sp. MY 5-36 | reverse complement strand
CGGCCGACCCGCCGCCCGCTCGCCGCCGCCGTGCTCGGCACCCGCGAGGAGCGGCTGGCCGAGCCCCAGCCCCCGCGCGCCGCCCGGATCGCCGCCTACGCCCTGTTCTTCCTGCTGGGCGTCGCGGTGTCGGTCTGCGGATCCTTTGTGCAGGCCCTGTGGCCGCCGGTGGGGGTCCTGTTGGCGCTCGCCGCGACCGCGGCCACCTTCTACGCCGGCCTGCGGGTCACCGGCACCCGGCTCGGCGCGGGCGCGCCCGCGGCCGGCTGGTTCCTGGCGATGCTGCTGCTGATGGTGCCCCGGCCCGAGGGCGACAACGTGCTGTGGTCCAACGCCACCTCGCTGGCCTGGCTGTTCGCCGGCTCGGTGCTGGGCGTGATCTGCGCCACCCTGCCCACCCGCACCAGCTGGTTCCCCGGGGTGCCCGGCCCCCCGCGCTGACCCCGGTCGTGCACGGCGTACCGTACCGCGTACGACGCGCAGTCAGGAGCGTACGGCCTTACTCTCATACCGGAGGAACCGGACGTATCAGGATCTGTCCGAAGCCGTTCGCCGCTCTGTTCTTCCCAGTATGGTGGTCCCGCAGAACGCCGTACCCGACCGCCGCCCGCCCCCGTCAAGGCCCGGCGACCACGAACCGCGGTCGCGCCGCACGGCCCGCCCGCGAACCCGGAGCAGAGCAGCATTGAGCAGCCGCGAATCTGACAACGCCCACCCGACGCCCCGGCGCACGGGTCCGGACGCCTACCCGTCGGGCACCCCGCCCTACGGCACACCGGGGCTCCCCGGCGGCGACCGGGCGGACGCCGGACCGGGCGCCGCGTCGGGCGGCGAGGACGACGGTCCGAAGACCGAGACCACCCTGACCACCCGGGTCCGGATCAACATCCCCGGCTCGCGTCCGATCCCGCCGGTCGTCGTCCGCAGCGCCGTCAAGAACGAGGACGGCCCCGGCGATGACGCCCCGGCGGCGGCCGCCGCCGAACCGGGCGGCCCGCGGCACCGGTCCGCGCCGACCTCGCCCGTCCTCGGTGTGATGGAGGACGGCGGCCGCCAGGCCGCCCCGCCGAACCTGCCGCCGGAG
>NZ_LFVW01001270.1:0-1101 GCF_001182915.1 Kitasatospora sp. MY 5-36 | reverse complement strand
GCCCAGGGCGCGGCGGCGGCTGCGGGTGCGGGTGCCGGCGGGCGGGGGTGGCATGGGGGTCTCCTCGTACGGCGGCGGGCTCGGGCGTCTCCGGCGGCGCGCGGGGCGCCGGAAGTGCCGTTCGCCCGCGGACGGTGCGGCCCGGGGGCGTTTCCTCCCAGGCCGCGGGAAGTCAACCGTGCACGGACGGCCTCCAGTTCACGCGCCGGTGAACCGGCCCGCTCGGCGCCGCGAACAGGCGGGCGGATCCGGTGGGAAGGCTGACGTACCGCCACAAAGGGGGTGCGGCTCGCCTCTCCGTGTCCGCCCCCTTCCGTGTTCGTCCCCTTCCGTGTTCGTCCCCTTCCGTGTTCGGCGTTTGCCCCTCCCCCTGGGGCAGGGGGCACAGTGGCGGGCGTGCAGGACGACACGATCACCATCGGCGAACTCGCCGCCCGGACCAGGCTCAGCCTCAAGGCCCTGCGGCTCTACGGCGCGCGGGGGCTGCTGCCGCCCGCCCTGGTCGACCCGCGCACCGGCGTGCGGCGGTACGGCCCGGCGCAGGTCGAGCGGGCCCGGCGGATCGCGCTGCTGCGCGCCGCCGGGCTGCCGCTGGCGCGGATCGCGGCGGTGCTGGACGCGGCCGATTCGGACGGCGACGCGGGCGAACGGGAGCTGCTGGCGTACTGGCGGGAGCGGGAGGCCGAGCACGCGGCCCGCCGGGAGGCGGTGGGCTACGCCCGCGAGGTCCTGGCCGGACGGGGCACGGCCGTGTTCGAGGTCGCCGAGCGCGACGTGCCCGAGCAGTACGTCCTGTTCGTCCGGCGGCACGTGGACGCCGCCGCGCTGCCCGGCTTCCTCGCCGAGGCCTCCGGGCTGCTGCTCGGCCGGCTGCGGGAGGCGGGGGCGTGCCTGTCGGGGCCGCTGTTCGCGGTCTACCACGGCCTGGTGGGCGAGGACTGCGAGGCCCTGGTCGAGGTCTGCGCCCCCACCCCGAACGCGGTCGGGCCGAACGGTGTCGGGCCGCACGGCCCGTTCGCGGTGCGCATCGAGCCCGCGCACCGCGAGGCGTACACCGCCCTGACCCGCCGGCGGGCCCTCGACCAGCAGCCGCTCCAGGAA
>NZ_LFVW01001269.1:0-1101 GCF_001182915.1 Kitasatospora sp. MY 5-36 | reverse complement strand
GGCCGCCCCCGGCTTCCGGCGACTGTGGCAGGGCGCGGGCGCACCCGCCGCGCTGCCCGTCCCGGCCGCCGGGCCGACCGGGCTGAGCTGGGACCAGCTCTGGCACGGCTTCTTCGCGAACATCGGTCAGATCTTCTTCATGCCGCAGTGGTACGTCGGACTGCTGTTCCTGGCCGGGCTGTTCGCGGCGAGCCGGCTCGCGGGCCTGATGGCCTGCGCGGGGAGCGCCACCGGGCTGCTCACGGCCTGGGTGTTCGGCGCCCCCGGCGAGGCGGTCGGGCAGGGCCTGCTCGGGTACAGCGGCGTCCTGGTCGCCCTCGCGCTGTGCGGGGTGTTCCTGGCGCCCGACGCCTGGAGCGCGGCGTACGCCCTGGTCGGTGCCGCCGGCGCGACCGTGCTCACGCCGGCGCTCGGCGCGGCCTCCGCGCCCTTCGGCGGTCACGCCTTCACCTGGCCGTTCGTCCTGACCACACTGCTGTTCCTGGCGGCGGTGCCGGCCGTCCCGCGCCTGCGCCGGACTTGATTCCGCGTCCGGCGCCGCCGAATTCATCTGATGTCGAGTAACCCCGGGCTCACCGAAGCCCGTTGAGCATCTTTCTGCATTCCATCGGATTCTCGGAAAGGAAGAGTGATACCCGTGAATCTCTCGCCGCGTGAGATCGACAAGCTGTACATCTACGTCGTCGCCGATCTGGCCCGCAAACGCCGGGACCGCGGCGTCAAGCTGAACTACAGCGAGGCCTGCGCGCTGATCAGCGAGGCGATCATGGAGGGCGCCCGGGACGGCCGCACCGTCGCCGAGTGCATGGAGATCGGCAAGCAGGTCGTCAGCGGCGAGGACGTCATGCCGGGCGTGCGCGAGATGCTCCCGCTGCTCCAGGTCGAGGCGGCGTTCGTGGACGGGACCAAGCTGGTCTCCTGCCACGACCCGGTGGGTGCCTGAGTGATGACCCGGTCCCATGCCGCCGCCACCGTGGTGCTGGCCGGCGGCCACGAGAGCGACGGCGGCCGGGACCTCGCGGCGCTGGCGGCCCGCGAGTCCACCGTGCACGCCGCGGCCCCCGCGGGCCGTCCGCTCACCGAGGCCGTCCGGTCCGCGCT
>NZ_LFVW01001268.1:0-309 GCF_001182915.1 Kitasatospora sp. MY 5-36 | reverse complement strand
CCCGGCGCGGCGCCGACACCGACCCGCGCACCCTCAACCGGGAGCTCTCCACCCTGCGCGCGGCCGTGGCCTGGTGGCGGGCCCGCGGCTGGCTCGACGGCGACCCGACCACCGGCCTGCTCCCCCGCCCACTGCCCGAACCCGCCACGGCCACCGGCCCGTTGAGCCCCGAGGAACTGCGCGCCCTGTTCGCCCTCCGCGCGCCGCTGCGCGAGCAGGCGCTCTGGCACCTGCTGCACGAGTCCGGCGCCGCGATCGAGACCGTCCTCGCCCTGGACACCGACCACCTCGACCCGCCCCGCCGCCGCA
>NZ_LFVW01001267.1:0-763 GCF_001182915.1 Kitasatospora sp. MY 5-36 | reverse complement strand
AGGGCCCGCGCGGGGGTGCTCCCCGCCACCCGCCCGGCACCCCGGTGCACTGGCAGTCCGGCACCGCCCGGCTGCTCCCCCTCCTGGTCGCCGGCCGCGCCACCGGCCCGCTCTTCCTCACCGACCGCCGCGCCCCCGCCGGCACCCCCGACCGCGACCGCTGCCCGTACACCGGCCACGCCCGCCTCTCCTACCGCCGCGCCGCCGAACTCTTCACCGCCCACACCCGGCCGCTCGGCCCGGGCTGGACGCTCCGCCGCCTGCGGTCGGGGCGGTAGGGCGGGCCGGTAGGGCAGGGCGGTAGGGCAGGGCGGGGGTGGCGGCAGCGTCGGGTTTTCCGGAGGGCCCGTCCGCGCCGTTACGCAGCCGATGGGCGGCCGTGACACGACCGGCCGAGGACCGCGACACGGCCCTCCTAGCGTCATCCCCGACGCCACCGGCCGAACCCGTCGAACCGGGTGAAGCGGCCGGAGGGCGTCCGCGACGAGGACGTACGCGTCCGGCGCCGACGACGGACGTCCCGCGACACCGGCCCGCCGGGGCCCGCGAAACCGCACCGCGAACCGCACCGCGAACCGCACCGCGGACCGGCGGCCACCACCCACCGACCGACGCACGATGGAGACACCCCGTATGAGCAGGAGCCGTACCCACCACTCCCCCGCCCGCCGCGTCCTGGCCGCCTGCGCCCTGACCGGCGCCGCGCTGCTGGCCACCGTCACCGGCGGGCAGGCCTGGGCCGACGGCGCGCCGAAGCCGGCCG
>NZ_LFVW01000125.1:0-21976 GCF_001182915.1 Kitasatospora sp. MY 5-36 | reverse complement strand
CGGCCGACCTGGCCGCCTTCACCGCCACCGTCGAACGGGCCGTCGCGGCCGGCACCGCCGCCCCCCGGCCCGCCCTGACCGCCCGCGCCCGGGCGGCCGGCGCATGACCACCGCCCTGCGGGTGCGGCCCCGCGTCGAAGGGGACTGGCTGTTCGTCCCCGTGCCCCAACCGCACTGCCCGTACCGGCTGTTCTGCTTCCCGCACGCCGGGGGCGACGCCACCGCCTACACCCCGCTGGCCCGCGCCCTCGCCCCGGTGGCCGAGGTCTGGGCGCTGCGCCCGCCGGCCCGCGGCGGCCGGCTCGGCCACCCGATGCCCGCGAGCTTCGACCTGCTGGTCGACGCCGTCCTGGAGGCCCTCGGCCCGCACCTGACCGGGCGGTTCGGCTTCTACGGGCAGAGCTTCGGCGCCCTGCTCGGCTACGAGGCCGCCCGGGCGCTGCCGGCCGGGCGGCGGCCCGAACTGGTCGTCGCCGCCTCCGCCTCGCCGCCCGCCGCCTGGGCCGGGGCGGACCGCCCCCAGTACACCGCCGACGAGCTGCTGCGCCTCGCCGGAATGGGGCAACTCGTCGAAGGCGAGGCCGAGTTGAAGGAGCACGCGCTGCGCGGCATTCGCACCGACCTGGACGTGGTCGACACCTACCGGCCCCGTCCGCACCCGCCGATCGGCTCCGCCCTGCACACCGTCGTCGGCGCCGAGGACCCGCTCCTGGCCGTCGGCGGCCTCGAAGGCTGGGCCGCCCACACCAGTGGCGGCTCCGGCCACCACGTCGTCCCCGGCGGCCACCTGCTCGCCACCGTCGACGGGCCCGGCCCGGTCGACCTGCTGACCTCCCTCATCGCGCGGCCCCGTACCGCGCACCTGTCCCGGACGGAGCACTGATGCCCACCACCACCGCGGTCGACCTCACCGACCCCGACCTCTGGGCGCGGCCCGACACCCCCGCGCTGGTCGCGGAGCTGCGCCGGGAGTCCGCCGTCCACCGCACCGACACCGTCGACGACGGGCCGGTCTGGTCGGTGCTCTCCTACCGGCACTCCGCCGAGGTGCTGCGCAACGCCGCCGTCTACAGCTCCGAGCAGGGCTCGCTGCTCGGCGCCGGCGAGGGCAACGTCCCGGTCGGCTCCGGCCGGATGATGGCCCTCACCGACCCGCCCCGGCACCGCGAACTGCGCGCCCCCGCCAACCCGTTCTTCTCGCCCGGCGCCGTGCGCGGGGCCGCCCGGGGCATCGCCGGACTCGCCGCCTCGATCGTCGACCGGGCCGTCGAACTGGGCGAGGTGGACCTCGTCGACGCGGTCTCCGCGCTGCCGCTGTCCGTCATGTGCGACCTGCTGGACGTCCCCGAGGGCGACCGCGAGATGGTCGAGCGGGTCTGCGACGTCGCGTTCCTCGGCCGCACCCCCGAGGAGCGCCGGGCCGGCCACCAGCAGCTCATCCCGTACCTGCTGCACCAGGTGATGCTGCGGCGCAGCGACCCGCGCGACGACCTGATCAGCATGATGGCCACCTACCGGGTCGGCGGGAGGCTGCTGCCGATCGAGGACGTCGTCCTCAACCTGGACAACATCGTGGTCGGCGGCGTCCAGACCGTCCGCCACACCGCAGCGATGGGCCTGTACACCCTGGTCCGGCACCCCGAGCTGTGGCGGAGCCTCCAGCGCGGCGAGGTCGGCATGGACTCGGCGCTGGACGAACTCCTGCGCTGGACCTCGGTCGGGCTGCACACCCTGCGCACCGCGAGCCGGGACACCGAGCTCGACGGGCGCACCATCCGGCGCGGCGACCGGGTCGCGGTCTGGGTCTGGTCCGCCAACCGGGACCCGGAGGCCTTCGACCGGCCCGAGGAGATCCTGCTCGACCGCGCCCCCAACAAGCACCTCGCGCTCGGCCTCGGCGCCCACTACTGCGTCGGCGCGCCGCTGGCCAAGGCCGAACTCGGCGGCCTGTTCACGGCGCTGCTGGAGCGCGTCGCCGTGATCGAGCAGACCGGGCCGGTCGTCCACAACCGCTCGATCATCAACTTCGGCCTGGACCGCTTCCCGGTCCGCCTCACCCCGCGCTGAACCGCCGGGTGCCGAGCCGGGCGACGGGACGGCGGGCGGGGTGGCAGGCGGGGCGGCGGGCGGGGCGGCCGACGGGGTGGCAGGCGGGGCGGCGGGACGGCGGGCGGGGTGGCAGGCGGCAGGGCCCAACTGCCGCGTTCCTGCCGCGACTCCTGCCCTTCCGCCCCGCGGCCCGCCCCTACCTTCGAAGCAACCCGAGCGAAGCAAGCCGAGCTTCGAAGAAACCCGAAGAGGACACCATGAGCAACCCGTTCGAGGACGACAGCGCCGGCTACCTGGTCCTGGCCAACGACGAGAACCAGCACTCGCTGTGGCCGGTCTGGATCGACGTGCCGGCCGGCTGGACCACCGTCCACGGCGAGGACACCCGCCAGGGCTGCCTCGACTACATCGAGGCCAACTGGACCGACATCAGGCCCGCCAGCCTGGTCGCCGCCCTCTCCGCCCCCGCCGACCGGTGACCGCCGCCATGCCGACCTGGGAACTGAACCCCGGCCGCCCGGCCCTCGCCCACGCGCCGCGCACCGCGGACATGGGCGAGGCCTGCGAGTGGCTGCGCGAGAACGAGAGCGCGCTCACCGACGCCCTGCACCGGTACGGCACCATCTTCCTGCGCGGCCTGCCGGTCACCGGCACCGAGGACGTCGCCGCCGTGCGCGACGTCCTCATCCCCGAGCGCACCCCCTACCGGGAGAAGGCCACCCCGCGCAGCGACTACGGCAACGGCGTCTACTCGTCCACCGACCTGCCGCCGGTCCAGCCGATCCGGATGCACAACGAGAACAGCTACACCCTGACCTTCCCCGGCCGGCTGCTCTTCGCCTGCCTGACCGCCCCCGACGAGGGCGGGGCCACCCCCACCGCGGACTGCCGCCAGGTGCTCGCGCAGCTGCCCGCCCACCTGGTGGAGCGGATGCGGACCGGCGGCTGGACGCTCACCCGCAACTACTCGGACTACATCTCGCTCGGCTGGCGCACCGCCTTCGCGACCGAGGACCGCGCCGAGGTCGAGGCCTACTGCAAGGAGAACGGCATCTCCTGCGAGTGGCTGGCGGACGGCAACCTGCGCACCACCCAGGTGCGCCCCGGCACCATCCGCCACCCGCGGACCGGCGAGCAGGTCTGGTTCAACCACCTCGCCTTCTGGAACGCGTGGTCGCTCGACCCGGACATCCGGGAGGCGATGACCGAGGAGTTCGGGCCGGACGGACTGCCGTTCAACACCGGCTTCGGCGACGGCGAGCCGCTGGAGCGCGCCGACGTCGACGCCCTCAACGAGGCCTACCACGCCGCCACCGTGCGGGAGCGCTGGCAGGTCGGCGACGTGATGCTGGTCGACAACGTGCTCTGCGCCCACGGCCGGGACCCGTACCGGGGCGGGCGCAAGATCGCCGTCTCGATGGGGCAGCCCCTGGAGATCCAGGACTGCCGGCCCACCGCGGGGCTCACCGTCTGACCGCCGTCCGTCCCCTCGACCAGCCCGTGCCGTCAGTAGACCCGAGTAGAGGAAGCACCGTGATCCCGGTTTCGTACGCCCAACAGCGGCTCTGGCTGATCGACCAGATCGAGGGGCCGACCGCGCTGTACAACCTGCCGTTCGCCCTGCGCCTGCGCGGCGCGCTCGACACCGCCGCGCTGCGTGCCGCGACGGCGGACGTGGTCGCCCGGCACGAGGCCCTGCGCACGGTGTTCCCGGTGGCCGGGGGAGTCCCGGTGCAGCGGATCCTGCCGGCCGAGGAGGCGCGACCGCGCTTCCTGGCCGAGGACTGCGCACCGGCCGACTACCCGGCCCGCCGGGACGCCGCGGCCGCCGAGACCTTCGACCTGAGCCGCGAACTGCCCATCCGGGTCACGGTGTTCACCCTCTCCCCGACCGAGCACGTGCTGCTCGTGGTGCTCCACCACATCGCCGGCGACGGCTGGTCGCTCGGCCCGCTGCTGCGCGACCTCGCCGAGGCCTACCGGGCCCGGCTGGCCGGCGGCGCCCCCGACTGGGAGCCGCTGCCGATCCAGTACGCCGACTACGCGCTCTGGCAGCGCGACCTGCTCGGCGACGAGCACGACCCCGAGAGCCTGCTCGCCCGCCAACTCGCCTACTGGCGCGAAGCGTTGGCCGGGCTGCCGGAGGAACTGGAACTGCCGACGGACCGCCCCCGGCCGCCCGCCCCCACCGGCGCCGCCGACTCCGTCGACCTCGCCTGGGACGCCGGCCTGCACACCGCCCTGCTCGACCTCGCCCACACCCACCGCACCACCCTGTTCACCGTCCTCCAGGCCGGCCTGGCCGCCCTGTTCACCCGGCTCGGCGCCGGCACCGACATCCCGCTCGGCACCGGCCTCGCCGGACGCGCCGACGAGGCCCTGGACGACCTGGTCGGCTTCTTCGTCAACTCCCTGGTCCTGAGAGCGGACACCTCCGGCGACCCGGGCTTCGCCGAGCTGCTCGGCCGGGTCCGGGAGGCCCAGCTCGACGCCTTCGCGAACCAGGACCTCCCCTTCGAGCGCCTCGTCGAGGAGCTCAACCCGCCCCGCGCGCTCGGCCGCCACCCGCTGTTCCAGACCCTGCTGGTGCTCCAGAACCACGGCCAGGACGCCGAACTCGCCCTGCCCGGGCTGGAGTCCGCCCCCGAACCGATCGGCCTGCGGGTCGCCAAGTTCGACCTCAACATCGGCATCGCCGAACAGCACGGCCCCGACGGCGCCCCCGCCGGGCTCACCGGCTCGATCGAGTACGCCGCCGACCTCTACGACCGCGCCACCGTCACCGCCCTCGCCGAGCGGCTCGGCCGGCTGCTGGCCGGCGCCGCCGCCGACCCCCACGCCCCCATCGGCACCCTGGAGCTGCTCGCCCCCGAGGAGCGCACCCGCGTCCTCACCGAGTGGAACGCCACCGACGCGCCCCGGTGGAGCGGCACCCTCGCCGAGTCCTTCGAGCGCCAGGCCGACCGCACCCCGCACGCCACCGCCCTCGTCCACGACGGCGGCACCCTCGACTACGCCGCACTCGACGCCCGCGCCAACCGGCTCGCCCACCACCTGACCGCCCTCGGCGTCGGCTCCGAGACCCCCGTCGCGATGCTGATGGAGCGCTCCGCCGACGTCGTCGTCGCCACCCTCGCCGTCCTCAAGGCCGGCGGCTGCTACGTCCCCATGCACCCCGGCCTGCCGCCCGAGCGGATGGCCGACGTGCTCGCCGACACCGGCGCCCCCGTGCTGCTCACCGACCGCGCCGACCCCGGCTTCCCGCACGGCGCCGCCGTGGTCCGCCCCGGCGACGAGGCCGGCGCCCCCGACCACCGCCCCGCCCTGCCCGTCCACCCGGACCGGCTCGCCTACGTGATGTACACCTCCGGCTCCACCGGCCGCCCCAAGGGCGTGGCCGTGCGCCACCGCGACGTCGTCGACCTCGCCGCCGACCGGCGCTGGCAGGACGGCCGCCACCAGCGCGTCCTGCTGCACTCCCCGCACGCCTTCGACGCCGCCACCTACGAGATCTGGACGCCCCTGCTGGCCGGCGGCACCGTCGTGGTCGCCCCGCCCGGCGCCCTCGACGCCACCGCCCTGCACGCCGTCACCGTCCGCCACGGCGTCACCGCCGTCTTCCTCACCAAGGCCCTGTTCGACCTCGTCGCCGAGCAGGCCCCGGAGACCTTCGCCGCCCTGCGCGTCGTCTGCACCGGCGGTGAGGCCGCCTCCGGCACCCTGCTGCGGCGCGTCCTGGACGCCTGCCCCGACCTGCTGCTCGCCCACGTCTACGGGCCCACCGAGACCACCACCTTCGCCACCCACCACCCGCTCGCCCCCGCCGACCTCGACGGCCCCCGGGTGCCGATCGGCGGCCCGCTGGACAACACGCGCGGCTACGTCCTGGACGCCCGGCTGCGCCCCGTGCCGCCCGGCGTCCCCGGCGAGCTGTACCTCGCCGGCGCCGGCCTGGCCCGCGGCTACCTCAACCGGCCCGGCCTGACCGCCGAACGCTTCGTCGCCTGCCCGTACCTGCCGGGCGAGCGCATGTACCGCACCGGGGACCTGGTCCGCCGGCGCGCCGACGGCGCCGTGGAGTTCCTCGGCCGGATCGACGGCCAGGTCAAGCTGCGCGGCTTCCGGATCGAGCTCGGCGAGATCGAGGCGGCGCTGTCCCGCCACCCCGCCGTCCGCCAGGTCATCGTGATCGCCCGCGAGGACCGCCCCGGCGACCTGCGGCTGGTCGCCTACTGCACCGCCGAGCCCGGGCTCACCCCGGACGGGCTGCGCTCCTTCGCCGGCACCGTGCTGCCCGGCTACATGGTCCCCGCCGCGGCCGTCCTGCTGGACGCCCTGCCGCTCAACGCCAACGGCAAGGTCGACCGCCGCGCCCTGCCCGCCCCCGACCTCGCCGCCGACGACACCGGGCGCGCCCCCCGCGACGAGCGCGAACGGGTGCTCTGCGAGCTCTACGGCGAACTCCTCGGCATCGACGACATCACCATCGACGACGACTTCTTCGCCCTCGGCGGCCACTCCCTGCTCGCCACCCGCCTGGTCGGCCGGGCGCGCACCGAACTCGGCGTCGAACTCGCCATCGGCGACCTCTTCCAGGCGCCCACCGTCGCCGGGCTCGCCGAGCGGATCGCCGAGCGCGCCGCCGGCGCCCCCGCCCAGGCCCGCCCGGCACTGCGGCCCGCCGTCCGGCCCGAGCGGGTGCCGCTCTCCTTCGCCCAGCGCCGCCTCTGGTTCCTCGCCCAGGCCGAGGGCCCCACCGCCACCTACAACATCACCCTCGCGCTGCGGCTGCGCGGCCCGCTCGACCCCGCCGCCCTGGCGGACGCCCTCGGCGACACCGTCCGGCGGCACGAGGCGCTGCGCACCGTCTTCGCCGAGCACGACGGCACCCCGTACCAGCGCATCCTGGACGGGCCCGTGGCCCCGCTGCTCACCACCACCGACCGCCCGGTGGACGAACTCGCCCGGCACGGCTTCGACCTGGCCGCCGACCTGCCCGTGCACGCCTACCTGCGGCCCGAGGGCCCGGACGAGCACGTCCTGGTCCTGGTCCTGCACCACATCGCCGGGGACGGCGCCTCGCTCGGCCCGCTCTACCGCGACCTCACCGACGCCTACCGGGCCCGCCAGGGCGGCCACGCCCCCGACTGGGAGCCGCTGCCCGTCCAGTACGCCGACCACGCGCTGTGGCAGCACGGACTGCTCGGCGACGAGGACGACCCGCAGAGCCTGGCCGCCCGCCAACTCGCCCACTGGCGCGAGGCGTTGGCCGGGCTGCCGGAGGAGCTGGCACTGCCCGCGGACCGCCCCCGGCCGCCGGTCGCCAGCCACCGCGGCGCCGTCGTCCCGCTGGAGCTCGACGCGGAGCTGCACGCCCGGCTCGCCGACCTCGCCGCCGAGCACGGCGCGACGCTCTTCATGGTCCTCCAGGCCGCCTACGCCACCCTGCTGCACCGCTTCGGCGCCGGCACCGACCTGCCGATCGGCACCCCGGTGGCCGGGCGCCTCGACGAGGCCGCCACCGACCTGGTCGGCTACTTCGCCAACACCCTGGTGCTGCGCACCGACCTCTCCGGCCGGCCGAGCTTCGCCGAACTGCTGCGCCGCGTCCGGGAGACCGACCTCGCCGCGTACGAGCACCAGGACACGCCGTTCGAACGCCTGGTCGAGGAGTTCAACCCGGTCCGCTCGCTGGCCCGGCACCCGCTGTTCCAGGTGATGCTGACCTTCGCCGCCGCCGCCGAGGGCGGCCCCGCCTTCCCCGGCGTGACGGCCACCGAGGAGCCGGTGGAGTACGGCACCGCCAAGTTCGACCTCAAGCTGGCGCTGACCGAGCGCCACCGCGCCGACGGCACCCCGGACGGGCTCGCGGGCGGACTGGAGTACGCCACCGACCTGTTCGACCCGGAGACCGCGCAGCGGCTGGCCGACGTGCTGGCCCTGATCCTGCGCCAGGCCGCCGCCGACCCGGAGCTCAGCGTCGCGGCGGCCGGGCTGACGCCCGCGGGCGGAGCGGCCGAACTCCGCAACTCCGCGGGGCCGTTGGCTTCGGAGGTGCCGCTGCTTCCGGCGGTGTTCGAGGAGCAGGCGGCGGCCACGCCGGAAGCGGTGGCGCTGGTGTGCGGTGACGAGGTGCTGACGTACCGGGAGTTGGACGCGCGGGCCTCCCGGCTCGCGGGCCGGCTGGTCGGTGCCGGGGTGACGCCGGGCGCGATGGTGGCGCTGGCGCTGCCGCGCTCGGTGGAGTCGGTGGTCGGGCTGCTCGCGGTGCTGAAGGCGGGCGGGGTGTACCTGCCGCTGGACGCCGAGTACCCGGCGGACCGCACCGCCTACACCCTGACGAACGCCGGGCCCGCGCTGGTGCTGACCGACGGCCGCTGGCCGCTGCCCGAACTGCTCGCCGAATTCCAGGTGTTGGACGTCACCGACGCGCCGGGTCCGGCGGAGTTCGCCAGGCCTGTCCTGGGCGGGGCGGATGCGGCGTACGTGATCCACACCTCCGGCTCGACGGGCCGTCCGAAGGGTGTGGTGGTCTCGCACGGGAGCATCGCCGCCCTGCTGGCCGGCCACCGCGCGACGCTGGTCGCGGACGCGGAGGCGGCGCACGGCAGGCTGCGAGTGGCGTTGACGGCTTCGCTCTGCTTCGACGCCTCGTTGGAGGTGGTGCTGTGGATGGTCGCCGGGCACGAACTGCACCTGATCGGTGACGAGGTGCGTCGGGACGCCCGGCAGCTGGTCCGCCACGTCCACGCGGTCGGGCTGGACGCGCTGCACGTCACTCCGTCGTACGCCGAGCAACTGGTCGAGGAGGGGCTGCTGGAGGAGCCCGCGCCGAAGCTGCTGCTGCTCGGTGGCGAGGCCATCGGGCAGGGCCTGTGGACCAGGCTGTGCGCGGCTCCGCTGACCGCAGGCCACACCATGTACGGCCCGACCGAGTCCACCGTGCACGCCCTCACCCGTCCCTTCGACGGCGCGGACCGGCCGGTGCTCGGCCAGACCGTCGCCGGGACCACCGGGTACGTGCTGGACGAGAACCTGAACCAGGCGCCGGTCGGCGTCCCCGGGGAGCTGTACCTGGCCGGCGCCGGACTGGCCCGGGGGTACCTGGGCCAGTCCGCTCTCACGGCCGAGCGGTTCGTCGCCAGCCCGTTCGTGGCGGGCGAGCGGATGTACCGCACCGGGGACCTGGTGCGCCGCGCCCGGGACGGTGAGCTGGAGTACCTCGGCCGGACCGACAACCAGGTGAAGATCCGCGGCTTCCGGATCGAACCCGGCGAGATCGAGGCCGTGCTGGCCGGCCACCCGGCCGTGCGCCAGGCCGCCGTGCTGCCCGACGACAGCGGCCGGCGCCTGGTCGCCTACCTGGTCGCCGACGGCCCCCTCGACGCGGCCGCCCTGCGCGCCTTCGCCGCCGAGTCGCTGCCCGGCTACATGGTCCCGGCCGCCTTCGTGGAGCTCGACGCCCTGCCGCTGACCGCCAACGGCAAGCTGGACCGCGCCGCGCTTCCGGCCCCCGACTTCGCCGCGCTGGCCGGCGGCCGGGCCGCCCGCACCCCGCAGGAGGAGATCCTCTGCGGCCTGTTCCGCGAGGTGCTCGGCCTCGACGTGGTCGGCGCCGACGACGACTTCTTCGAGCTCGGCGGCCACTCGCTGCTCGCCATCCGGCTGCTCAGCCGGGTCCGCGCGACGCTGGGCGCGGAACTCGGCATCCGGGACGTCTTCGAGGCGCCGACACCGGCCGGGCTCGCCGCCTGCCTCGGATCGGGGGCGGAGCGTCTCGCGCTGACCGCCTACGTCGAGCGGCCGGAGCGGGTGCCGCTCTCCTTCGCCCAGCAGCGGCTCTGGCTGATCGACCGGATCGAGGGGCCGAGCGCCCTCTACAACTCGCCGCTGGCGCTGCGCCTGACCGGCGAGCTGGACCAGGCGGCGCTGGAACGCGCCCTCGGCGACCTGGTCGCCCGGCACGAGGTCCTGCGCACGCTGATGGTGGAGACCGACGGCGAACCGCACCAGCTGATCCTGCCGGCCGGGGCGGCCTCGGTGCCCTTCGAGGTCCGGGACTGCCCGGCCGAGGAGGTCGGCGAGTCCGTCGACGCGGCCTCCCGCCGGCCCTTCGACCTGGCGGCCGAACTCCCGGTCCGTGCCCTGCTGTTGCGGGTCGACGCCGAGGAACACGTGCTGGTCCTGGTGCTGCACCACATCGCGAGCGACGGCTGGTCGACCCGCAAGCTGGTGCGCGACCTCGCCGCCGCCTACGCGGCGCGGACGGCCGGAACCGCGCCGCGACAGGCGCCGCTGCCCGTCCAGTACGCCGACTACGCGCTCTGGCAGCGCGACCTGCTCGGCGACGAGGCCGACGAGGAGAGCCTCTTCTCCCGCCAACTCGCCTACTGGAACGAGACCCTGGCCGGAATGCCGGAAGAGCTGGCGCTCCCGGCGGACCGCCCCAGGAGCGCCGCCGCCAGCCACCAGGGCGACCGGGTGGCACAGCTGCTCGACGTCGAACTCCACCGTGCGCTGCGGACCCTGGCGCGCGAGCAGCGGGTGACGATGTTCATGGCCATCCAGGCCGCCTTCGCCGCCCTGCTCACCCGGCTCGGCGCGGGCACCGACGTGCCGATCGGCTCCGTGGTCGCCGGGCGCTCCGACGAGGCGCTGGACGAACTGGTCGGGTTCTTCGTCAACACCCTGGTGCTGCGCACCGACACCTCGGGCAACCCGAGCTTCACCGAGCTGCTGGCCCGGGTCCGGGAGACCGACCTCGGCGCCTACGCCCACCAGGACGTGCCGTTCGAGCGCCTGGTCGAGGAGCTCAACCCGACCCGCTCGCTGGCCCGGCACCCGCTCTTCCAGGTCGCGATGGTGCTCCAGAACAACGAGCAGGCCGACGCCTCCTCGTCCGGCCTGTGGAACGGGGTGCTGCCGGCCGCCACCGGGGTCGCCAAGTTCGACCTCAACGTGACCGCCCAGGAGCTCTTCGGCCCGGACGGTGAGCCCGCCGGGATCGACTTCGCGCTCGACTACGCGACGGACCTGTTCGACCAGGAGACGGCCGAGGCGATCGTCCGCCACTTCGCCGGCCTGCTGGCGGCGGCCGTCGAGCGGCCGGACACCCGGATCGGGGCGCTGCCGCTGGTGAGCCCGGCGGAACTGGCCGAACTGCTGGGCGGTGCCACGCCGTTGGCTTCGGAGGTGCCGCTGCTTCCGGCGGTGTTCGAGGAGCAGGCGGCGGCCACGCCGGAAGCGGTGGCGCTGGTGTGCGGTGACGAGGTGCTGACATACCGGGAGTTGGACGCGCGGGCCGGACGGCTTGCGGGTCGGCTGGTCGGTGCCGGGGTGACGCCGGGGGCGGTGGTGGCGATCGCCTTGCCGCGCTCGGTGGAGTCGGTGGTCGGGCTGCTCGCGGTGCTGAAGGCGGGCGGGGTGTACCTGCCGCTGGACGCCGAGTACCCGGCGGAGCGTACCGGGCACATCCTGGCGGACGCACTGCCCGCGCTGGTGCTGACGGACAGCCGCTGGCCGCTGCCCGAGGTGCTGGCCGAGCTGCCGGTGTTGGACGTCACGGACGTTCCCGGACCGGTGGAGTTCACTAGGCCTGTCCTGGGCGGGGCGGACGCGGCGTACGTGATCCACACGTCCGGCTCGACCGGTCGTCCCAAGGGTGTGGTGGTCTCGCACGGCAGCATCGCGGCCCTGCTGGCCGGCCATCGCGCGACGCTGGTCGCGGACGCGGAGGCGGCGCACGGCAGGCTGCGAGTGGCGTTGACGGCTTCGCTCTGCTTCGACGCCTCGTTGGAGGTGGTGCTGTGGATGGTCGCCGGGCACGAACTGCACCTGATCGGTGACGAGGTGCGTCGGGACGCCCGGCAGTTGGTCCGCCACGTCCGCGAGGTCGGGTTGGACGCGTTGCACGTGACTCCGTCGTACGCCGAGCAGTTGGTCGAGGAGGGGCTGCTGGAGGAGCCGGCGCCGAAGCTGCTGCTGCTCGGTGGCGAGGCCATCGGGCAGGGCCTGTGGACCAGGCTGTGCGCGGCTCCGCTGACCGCAGGCCACACCATGTACGGCCCGACCGAGTCCACCGTGCACGCCCTCACCCGGCCGCTTGACGGCGTGGACCGGCCGGTGCTCGGCCGGGCTGTCGCGGGGACGGCCGGGTACGTGCTGGACGAGCACCTGAACCTGGTCCCGCGTGGGGTGGCGGGCGAGTTGTACCTGGCGGGTGCCGGACTGGCCCGCGGGTACCTGGGACGCGCCGCTCTCACGGCGGAGCGGTTCGTCGCCAGCCCGTTTGTGTCGGGTGAGCGGATGTACCGCACCGGGGACCTGGTGCGTCGTGCCCGTGACGGTGAGCTGGAGTACCTGGGCCGCACCGACGACCAGGTGAAGATCCGCGGCTTCCGGATCGAACTCGGTGAGATCGAGGCCGTGTTGGCGGACCATCCGGCTGTCCGTCAGGCCGTGGTGACCGTTCGGGAGAGCGGGGACGGGGACCGTCGGCTGATCGCCTACTGCGCGGTGGCCGAGGCTTCCACTTCCGAACTCGGTGGCGCACTGCGCCGGTTCACGGCCGAGTCGCTGCCCGGCTACATGGTCCCGGCCGCCGTGGTGACGCTCGATGCCCTGCCGCTGACCGGCAGCGGGAAGGTCGACCACCGTGCCCTGCCCGAACCCGACCTGGCAGCATTCGCGCCGGCCGGTGGCCGGGCGGCCCGTACGCCGCAGGAGGAGATCCTGTGCGGTCTGTTCGCGGAGGTGCTCGGCCTGGACGTGGTCGGGGTGGAGGACGACTTCTTCGCGCTGGGCGGGCACTCGTTGCTCGCGACCCGGTTGCTCAGTCGGGTGCGCTCGACGCTGGCCGCCGAGTTGGCCGTTCGGGACGTGTTCGAGGCGCCGACGCCGGCCGGGCTGGCGGCCCGCCTGGGTTCGGGGGCGGAGCGTCTCGCGCTGACCGCCTACGCCGAGCGGCCGGAGCGGGTGCCGCTCTCCTTCGCGCAGCAGCGGCTCTGGCTGATCGACCGGATGGAGGGGCCGAGTGCGGTGTACAACCTGCCGCTGGTGCTCCGTGTGACGGGTGAGCTGGACGCCGACGCCCTCGGTTCGGCCCTGGGCGACCTGGTCGCCCGGCACGAGGTCCTGCGCACGCTGATCGAGGAGGAGGACGGCACCCCGTACCAGCGCGTCCTGCCGGCCTGGGCGGCCCGGGTGCCCGTCGAGCTGCTGCCCGAGGGCACCGCGCCGGAGGCCTGCACCGGGCGCCCGTTCGACCTGGTCGCCGACCTGCCGATCCGGGCCCACCTGATCCCGGCCGGGCAGGCCGAGTACCTGCTGGTGCTGGTGCTGCACCACATCGCTGGCGACGGGTGGTCGATGGGTCCGCTGCTGCGGGACCTCGCCGCCGCCTACGCGGCGCGGACGGCGGGCACCGTGCCCGAGTGGGCGCCGCTGCCGGTCCAGTACGCCGACTACGCGCTCTGGCAGCGCGAGCTGCTCGACGAAGCGGACCAGGACGGACCGATGGCACGCCAACTCGGCTACTGGCGCGAGGCGCTGGCCGATCTTCCGGAGGAGCTGGCGCTGCCGGCGGACCGTCCGCGGGGTGCCGTGGCCAGTCACCGGGGTGACCGGGTGGTGCTTCCGTTGGGTGCCGAACTGCACCGTGCGCTGGTGACGTTGGCGCGTGAGCAGCGGGTGACGATGTTCATGGCCGCGCAGGCGGCGCTCGCCGCTCTGCTGACCCGGCTCGGTGCCGGGACGGACATCCCGATCGGTTCGGTGACGGCGGGGCGTTCGGATGAGGCGGTGGACCAGCTGGTCGGCTTCTTCGTCAACACCCTGGTGTTGCGCACGGACACCTCGGGCAATCCGAGCTTCACGGAGCTGCTGGCCCGGGTCCGGGAGACCCAGCTCGATGCCCATGCCCATCAGGATGTGCCGTTCGAGCGTCTGGTCGAGGAGCTCAACCCGGCTCGTTCGCTGGCCCGGCATCCGCTGTTCCAGGTGATGCTGGTCCTTCAGGGCGGCGGTGACACGGCGCCGCTGGACGCGGCCGGGCTGGACGTCTCGGTCGAGCCGTCCGGTCGTGCGGTCGCCAAGTTCGACCTGAGTGTCGGCATCGGTGAGTCCTTCGGTCCGGACGGCGCGCCGGCCGGTCTGGAGTGCGTGCTCGACTTCGCGACGGACCTCTTCGACCAGGAGACGGCCGAGGCGATGGTCCGCCACTTCGCCGGCCTGCTGACGGCGGCCGTCGAGCGGCCGGACACCCGGATCGGGGCACTGCCGTTGGTGAGTCCGGAGGAGCGGGCCGAACTGCTCGGTGCTGCGCGGCCGTTGGCTTCGGAGGTGCCGCTGCTTCCGGCGGTGTTCGAGGAGCAGGTGGCGGCCACGCCGGAGGCGGTGGCGTTGGTGTGCGGTGAGGAGGTGCTGACGTATCGGGAGTTGGATGCGCGGGCCGGACGGCTTGCGGGTCGGCTGATCGGTGCCGGGGTGACGCCCGGTGCGGTGGTGGCGATCGCCTTGCCGCGCTCGGTGGAGTCGGTGGTCGGGCTGCTCGCGGTGCTGAAGGCGGGCGGGGTGTACCTGCCGCTGGACGCCGGGTACCCGGCGGAGCGCACGGCCTACACCCTGGCGGACGCCGAGCCCGCGCTGGTGCTGACCGACGACCGGTGGCCGCTGCCCGAACTGCTGGCAGAACTCCCGGTGTTGGACGTCACGGACGTGCCCGGGCCGGCGGAGTTCACCAGGCCCGTCCTGGACGGGGCGGACGCGGCGTACGTGATCTACACCTCCGGCTCGACCGGCCGCCCGAAGGGTGTGGTGGTCTCGCACGGCAGTCTCGCCGCGCTGCTGGCCGGCCACCGGGCGGGCATGATGGCGGGGGAGGAGAACCGGAAGTTCGCGCTGACGGCCTCGCTCTGCTTCGACGCCTCCTGGGAGGGCCTGCTGTGGATGGTGGTCGGGCATGAACTGCACCTGATCGACGACGAGGTCCGCCGGGACGCCGGGCAACTGGTCCGCCATGTGCGCGAGTCGGCGATCGACGTGGTGAACGCCACCCCGTCCTTCCTGGTCCAACTGGTCGAGGAGGGCCTGCTGGAGGCGCCGGCGCCGAGCGTCGTGCTGGTGGGTGGTGAGGCCGTCGGCCAGGCACTGTGGACGCGACTGCGGGAGACCCCGGGACTGCGGGCGTACAACCTGTACGGCCCGACCGAGTCCACCGTGGAGGCCCTGGAGCAGCCGCTCGACGGTTCGGACCGGCCGGTGCTCGGCCGGGCCGTCGCCGGGACCGCCGGGTATGTGCTGGACGAGCACCTGAACCCGGTGCCCGTCGGCATCCCCGGGGAGCTGTACCTGGCGGGCGCCGGACTGGCCCGGGGCTACCTCAACCGGCCCGGCCTGACCGCCGAGCGCTTCGTCGCCAGCCCGTTCGTCGCGGGTGAGCGGATGTACCGCACCGGGGACCTGGTGCGTCGTGCCCGTGACGGTGAGCTGGAGTACCTGGGCCGCACCGACGACCAGGTGAAGATCCGCGGCTTCCGGATCGAACTCGGGGAGATCGAGCAGGTGTTGACGACTCACCCCGAGGTCGCCGCGGCCGTCGTCCGGCCGGACGACAGCGGCACCCGACTGGTCGCCTACCTGGTCACCGACCGCCCGCTCGATCCGGCCGGACTGCGGGCCTTCACCGCCGAGCGGCTGCCCGCCCACATGGTGCCCGCCGCCTTCGTCGCGCTGCCCGCCCTGCCACTGACCGGCAGCGGGAAGGTCGACCACCGCGCTCTGCCCGCACCGGAGTTCGCCGCCCACCCGGCCGGCCGCCCGGCCCGCACCCCGCGCGAGCAGCTGCTCTGCACCCTGTTCGCCGAGACCCTCGGCCTGGAGCGCGTCGGCATCGACGACGACTTCTTCGATCTGGGCGGGCACTCCCTGCTCGCCATGAAACTGCTCTCGCGCGTCCGCACCGCCCTCGGTGTCGATCTCGGCATGCGGGCGCTGTTCGAGGCGCCCACGGTGGCCGGGCTGGACGGCCGGCTCGACCAGGGCCCGGCGGCCGACGCCCTGGACGTGCTGCTGCCCCTGCGCACCGGCGGCGACCGGCCCCCGCTGTTCTGCGTCCACCCGGCGGCCGGCATCAGCTGGGTCTACTCCGGGCTGCTGCGCCACCTCGATCCCGGGCAGCCGGTGTACGGCCTCCAGGCCCGCGGCCTGCGGGGCGGGGCGCCGGCCAGCGTCGCCGAGATCGCCGAGGACTACGTACGGCAGATCCGCGCCGTCCACCCGTCCGGCCCGTACCACCTGCTGGGCTGGTCGTTCGGTGCGGTGGTCGCCCAGGAGATGGCCGTCCGGCTCCAGGCCGAGGGCGCGCCGGTCGGGCTGCTGGCCCTGCTGGACGGCGGCCCGGCGGTCCGCACCGATGCCGCCCCGCCGTCCGAACCCGCCGACACGGTGGACGAGTTGCTGCGCTCGCTGGGCTACGACCCGGCGGACGGCAGCGGCCAGGCCGATCTGGCGGCGGTGCTCGGTGAGGCCGCGCACGTCCTGCCCGAGGTGTTCGACCGGCACCGCAAACTGATGGCCGAGCACCGGCCCCAGCACTACCGGGGCGATGCCGTCTTCTTCGGCGCCACCCTCGGCAAGCCGGCCGACTGGCCGTACGAGGAGGCCTGGCGGCCTCACCTGGACGGGCTGATCGAGGGCCACCGGCTGCCGGTCGGCCACGGCGACCTGGCCCGGCCGGAGCCGCTCGCCCGGATCGCCGCCGTGCTCGCCGACAAGTTGCGGGCCGAGAGCGCCGGCACCACCGACAGCGCACGCACCACCGACAGCGCCGGCACCACCGACAACGCCGAGAAGTCCCAGAACACCGAGAAGTCCGGAGCGTGAGCCGCGATGACCACCACCGTCCCGATCGAGTCACCGGCACCGCCGGACCGGCCGCGCAGCAGGTGGGGCCTGTGGGCCCACGGGGACTTCCGCCGGCTCTGGATCGGTGAGACCACCAGCAACTTCGGTACGGCTGTCGGGAGCGTGGCGCTGTCCCTGGTGGCCGTGGTCACCCTGGGCGCCAGCCCCCTCGCGGTGGGCGTGATCAACGCGGCCGCCTGGCTGCCCTGGCTGTTCCTCGGCCTGCTGGCCGGCGCCTGGGTGGACCGCTGGCCCCGGCTGCGGGTGATGCTGGTCTGCGACCTGCTGCTGCTCCTCCTCTTCGGCAGCGTGCCGGTGGCCAGTTGGCTGGGGGTGCTCTCGCTGGCCCACCTGGTGGTGGTGGCCCTGCTGACCGGGGCGGTGAAGGTGTTCTTCTCCACCGCCTACGGCGCGGTGCTGCCCACCCTGGTCGGCAAGGCCGACCTGCTGGAGGCCAACGTCAAGCTGCGCTCCGGCGCCTCGGCGGCCGAGATCGCCGGCCCGGGCGCGGCCGGTCTGCTCTCCCAGGCGTTCGGCGCCGCCAGCGGGATGTTCGCGGACTCGCTCACCTACCTGGTGTCGGCGGTGTTCCTGCGGCGGATCAGGACGGAGGAGCGCCCCCCGCCGGTGTCCGAGCGGCGCGGCATCCCGCGCGAGATCGGCGAGGGTGTCCGGTTCCTGCTGCGCGACCCGTACCTGCGGACGTTCGCCTGCTTCGCGGCGGTCGGCAACCTGGGGCTGAACGGCATCCAGGCGGTGCAGACGGTCTTCCTGGTGCGCAGTGTGGGGCTCGAACCGGGCGCGGTGGGCGGGGTGTTCGCGCTGGTGAGCGTCGGCGGACTGGCCGGCGCGATGCTGGCCGGACGGGTCGCCCGCAAGCTGGGCAGCGCCCGTGGGCTGCTGGTCTGCGAACTGGTGGTCGCGCCCTTCATCCTGCTGCTGCCGCTGGCGGGCGACCGGCTGCCGCTGGTGGTCAGCGCGCTCGCCTGGGCGGTCGCGGTCTGCGGGGTGGTGGCGGGCAACGTGCTCGCCGGCAGCTTCTCCCAGGGCTACTGCCCGCCCGCGATGATCGGCCGGATCCGGGCCAGCTCCGCGACCCTCAACTACAGCGCGATCCCGGTGGGCGCCCTGCTCGGCGGCTACCTCGGCGAGGCGATCGGCGCCCGCAGCACGATCTGGCTGATGGCGGGCGTGCTGCTGTCGGCGGGCGCGGTGCTGCTGGCCAGCCCGCTGCGCGGCCTGCGCGACTTCCCGACCCGGCCGCCGGCCCCCACGGCCTGACCGGCCCCCGCCTGCACCGCTCGCACCGCCCGTACTGCCCGTACTGCCCGTACTGCCCGTACCGCCCGTGACGCCCCTGCCGCCCGTACCCGACTTCCGAGGAGCTTCCGATGGCCCGCACCGCCCGCCCGCGCCACTACCTGATGTGCCGTCCGACCCACTTCGACGTCACCTACGCGATCAACCCCTGGATGGACCCGGCGAAGCCGGTGGACACCGACCTGGCCGTCGCCCAGTGGGAGCGGCTGCACGCCCTGTACGGCGAGCTCGGCCACCGGGTCGACCTGATCGACCCGCTGCCCGGCCTGCCCGACATGGTCTACGCGGCCAACGGCGCCACCGTGGTGGACGGCAGGGTGCTCGGGGCGCGCTTCCGCAACACCGAGCGGGCCGCGGAGGGCCCGGCCTACCTGGAGTGGTTCCGCGCCCGGGGCTTCGAGACCCGCGACCCGGAGTACGTCAACGAGGGCGAGGGGGACCTGCTGACGACGGCGAGCTACGTGCTGGCCGGGCGGGGCTTCCGCAGCGTGGCCGACGGGCACGCGGAGGCGCAGGAGTTCTTCGGCCGCCCGGTGGTCGGCCTGGAGCTGGTCGACCCGCGCTTCTACCACCTGGACACCGCGCTCGCCGTGCTGGACGGCGACGAGATCATGTACAACCCGGAGGCCTTCTCGGCCGGCAGCCGTGCCGTGCTGCGGCGGCTGTTCCCGGACGCGCTGCTGGCGGACCGGGCCGACGCGGAGGTGTTCGGCCTCAACGCGATCAGCGACGGCCTGCACGTGGTGCTGCCGGAGGCGGCCGTGGGACTGGCCTCGCGACTGCGCGAGCGCGGCTTCCGGCCGATCGGGATGGACCTCAGCGAGCTGCTCAAGGGCGGCGGCAGCGTGAAGTGCTGCACCCTGGAGATCCGCGCGACGGCCTGAGCGGGCGGCCTGAGCGGGCGGTCCACCGAGCACCGGTGATCATTGGTGATCACCGGTGCTCGACTGTAGATCGACCGTTGAACGCTCCCGGCCAGACTGGTGCCACACCACGACGGAACCCCTTCCCAGCAGGGAAGCGAGCCGAGGAGTACCAGAGATGACGCAGCGTCCAGCCACCACCATCCGCACCCGCCTCCGGCTGTTCACGGTCGGCCTCGGGGTGACCGTCGCCCTGGGCGCCGGCCTCTCGGTGACGGTCGCCGGGGCGGCGGCCGACGCCGGGGTGGCGACGGTGGTGAGCGGCGGCGGCGCGACGCCGACGCCCACCCCGACCGGCGGCAACGGCGACTGGAACAGCACCGGCTCCTGAGCACACCGGTTCCTGAACACACCGGAACCGCCAGCAGGATCGATTCCTCAGCAGCCCGAGGAGAGCCGGTCGGCGGCCCGCCGGACCGCCCGGCCCGACGGGGTCGACGGATCCGGACCCTCGGCCCGGGGCAGCAGCCCCGCCACCTCCGCCGCCTCCGGCAGCCCCAGCCGGACGAAGATCCGGTGCGCCTCCCGCAGCCGTCCGTACGCCTCGGCCTCCCGCCCGAGGTCGGCCAGCGTCCGGCCCAGCACCAGCAGCGCGTGGCCCTGGTCCCGCTCGGCACCCAGCTCCTCGCACAGCTCCAGCGCCTGCCCGGCGTGCTCCAGCGCCTCCTCCGTCCGGCCGAGCGAGCGCAGACTGTCCGCCATCCGGTAGCGGGCGTGCCCGGCCCGGGCCCGCAGACCGGACGCCGAGGCCACCGCCAGGCACTCGCCGAACCAGGTGACCGCCTCCTCGTGCCGCCCCAGCCCGTGCAGCGCCAGCCCCAGCACGTACAGCGTGTACGCCCGGCCCGGATCGTCGTTCCGGGTCCGCAGCTCGGCCAGCGCCTCGTGGCAGATCGGCACCGCCTCGGCGGCCCGCCCGCTGCGCACCCGGGCCAGCGCCGCGTTCACCGTCGTCACCAGCGCCCCGGAGCGGTGGCCGAGTTCGCGGGCCAGCAGCAGCGCCTCGTCGTAGTGCCCGACGGCCTCGTCGTAGCGGCTGAGGAACTGGCAGACCAGGCCGAGGTCGTTCAGCGCCTGGCGCAGGATCACCGTGTCGCCCGCCGCGCGGGAGGCGGCCACCGCCAGCCGGGAGGCCGCCTCCGCCTCGTCCAGCCGGGTGGCGGCCAGGGCGACGTTGCCGCGCAGGAAGTGCGCCCGACCAGCTGCCCGGTGGTCGGCGCGGTGGACCGCGGCGGCGGCCAGGGCCTCCGCGGTGGTGGCCAGCTGGCGGCTGGGCGGGGCGAGGACGAACGGCGTGAGCGCGATCAGCAGGTCGATCGCGGCGCGCAGCGGGTCCGTGGTCGGTCCGTCGAAGGGGTCCGGTGCCGGGGCCGGTGTCGGGCCGTCGGCGGGGTCGCCGGTCGGGCCGTCGGTGTCGTCCGCGACGCTCCAGCCCGCCACCTGCGCGGCCAGCGCGATCGCCCCGGAACCCTCCGCCTCGGCCCAGGCCCGCGCCCCGTCCGGGCCGTCCAACGGGACGCCCGCGCTACGGGCCGGCCCGAGTGCGCCGGCCGCCGGATCCCCGGGGACGGCGTGCTGGAAGGCCGAGCACGCGGTGGCCAGCAGGTGGTCCAGCATCCGGTCGCGGGCCGCCACGGCCGCGCCGGGATCGTCCGGACGGCGCCGGGCGAACGCGCGCAGCAGGTCGTGGAAGCGGTAGCGGCCGGGGAAGGGCGACTCCATCATCGCCACGTCCACCAGGGCCTCCAGCAGGTCCTCGGCGTCGTACTCGTCCAGGTCCAGCAGGGCGGCCGCGGCCTGCAGCCCGAGGTCAGGCCCGTCCACCGAGGCGGCCAGCCGGAACGCCCGGGCCTGGGCGGGCGTCAACTGGCGGTAGCTCAGCTCGAAGGCCGCCGCCACCTCCAGGTCGCCGATCCGCAGCTCGTCGATCCGCCGCCGCTCGACCGCCAGCCGGCGGCCCAGCGTCTGCACCGTCCAGCTCGGCCGGGCCGCCAGCCGGGCCGCCACGATCCGGACCGCGAGCGGGAGGTGGCCGCAGACGAGCAGCAGCTCCCGGGCGGCCTGCGCCTCGGCGGCCAGCCGCTCGGCGCCGATGGTGCGGCCCAGCAGCTCCAGCGCCTCCTCGGGTTCGAAGACGCCGAGGTCGGCCTGGACGGTCGCGGGCAGGCCGGACAGCCGGGTCCGGCTGGTGGTGAGCACGGCACAGCCGACCGCACCCGGCAGCAGCGGTCTGATCTGCGCGGTGTCGTGGACGTTGTCGAGCACCAGCAGCAGCCGCCGGCCGTCCACCGCCGAGCGGAACAGCGCCGAGCGGGCGTCCAGACCCTCCGGCACCGCGTCGGCCGGCACGCCGAGCGCCACCAGGAAGCCGCTGAGCACCGCCTCCGGATCGGCCGGGGTGGCGTCGGCGCCGCGCAGGTCGACGTAGAGCTGCCCGTCCGGGTAGGCCTCGCGCACCCGGTGGGCGACGTGCAGGGCCAGCGCGGTCTTGCCGACCCCGCCCATGCCGACCACGGTCGCGATCACCAGCGCCTGCTGGCCCGGTGCGCCGGGGTTTCTGTCGGGCGCCCCTCCGTGCGCCCCGCCGAGAGCCTTGCCCAGCCGTTCGACCAGGACCGATCGGCCGGTGAAGTCGGCTGCGTCGGGCGGCAGTTGGGCCGGTCTGGGGGTCGGTGTGCTGCTCCCGGCCGGGGCGGTGTTCCCGGCCGGTGCGGTGGCGGGAGCGTTCGGTGCCGCCGGTCCGGCGGGCGGGTCCGGTGCCTCGGCCCCGGGCGCGGCCGGCT
>NZ_LFVW01001266.1:0-1105 GCF_001182915.1 Kitasatospora sp. MY 5-36 | reverse complement strand
TCGCCGCCGGGGTCGGCCGCGTCGGTCCGGACCCAGGCCACCCCGTCCACCGCCCCGCCGCGCACCTGCCAGCCGCCGGCCCGCAGCTCCAGCCGCAGCGGCCGGGCGCGCGAGTCCAGCGTCAGGTCGGTGCTGCCGAGCACCCGGCCGTCCGGCGCGTAGGTCTTGGAGACGTACCGCCACCCGGCCGCCCCGGGCGCGCAACTGAAGCGCTCCTCCCCGAGCGGGACGTGGTCGTGCGGGTCGTGGAGCGAGTACCGGCCGTTGGGCATGCCGGAAAGCCTACGTGCGCGGTTCGCGTGCAACGTTCCGGCCGGTGCCCGCATTAGAGGGGCGGACGGCGCGCCGGTGCGCCGCCACCACGACGAGAGGGGGTGCGGATGGCGAAGCAGACGCGCGACGTGGAGTTCACGGAGTACGTGGCCTCCAGGAGCGGCTGGCTGCGCAAGGTCGCCTATCTGCTGTGCGGGGACTGGCACCGGGCCGACGACCTGGTGCAGGAGTGCGCGACCAAGCTGTACGTGAACTGGTCGCGGGCCGGCCGGGTCGAGAACCTGGACGGCTACGCCCGCAGGGTGCTGGTCAACACCTTCCTCGCCGAGCAGCGCTCGTCCTGGTGGCGGCGGACGTCACGGACCGCGGCGCCGGTGGACGTGGCGTCGGTGGCCGCCGACCTCGACGCCCGGCTCGACCTGCGCAAGGCGCTGGCCGCGCTGCCGCCCAAGCAGCGGGCCACCGTGGTGCTCCGGTACTACTGCGACCTCACGGTCGATCAGACCGCCGATGCGATGAGCTGCTCCTCGGGCAATGTGAAGAGCCAGACCTCACGGGCTCTCGCCACCCTCCGGACGACGCTCTCCCCCCGTCCCACCACCGCCGAGAGGACGTCATGAGGTCGCACGAGCAGCGTGATCTGACCGCCCGGCTGAGCGCCCTCGCCGAGACCCCGGCACCGCCCGCCGCACTCGACACCTCGGCGGTGATCGCCCGCGGCCGGGTCCGGCTGCGCCGCCGCCGGCAGGCCCTGGTCGGTGTGGTGGCCGGGTCGACCGCCGCCGTCCTGGCCGGCGTCCTGCTGGACGCGCTGGAGCACGGCCGGGAGCGG
>NZ_LFVW01001265.1:0-1116 GCF_001182915.1 Kitasatospora sp. MY 5-36 | reverse complement strand
CGCCGCCCGCCGGGCAGCTGGCTCCCCGCGCCGGACGCGGCGCTGCTGCCCCCGGGGTAGGCGAAAACCGCCCCTGCCCCCGGGGGGAGGGGCAGGGACGGTGCTCAGGGGGCGGCCCGCGACGGGGCGAGGCCGGCCGCGACGGGGGCGACCCGCGACGGGGACGGCCGGCTCAGGCGGCCTTGACGGCGGAGATCTCGAAGCTGAGCTTGACCTTCTCGCCGATCAGCACGCCGCCGGTCTCCAGCGCGGCGTTGTAGGTCAGGCCGAACTCGGTGCGGTCGAGGACGGCCTTGCCCTCGAAGCCGACCCGGTCGGCGCCGTACGCGTCGGTGGCGCTGCCGGTGTACTCCAGGTCGAGCACGACCGGGCGGGTGGTGCCCTTGATGGTGAGGTCGCCGGTCATCCGGTACGAGTCGCCGCCGACCAGCTGGGCGGAGGTGCTGCGGAAGCGGATCTCCGGGTGGGCGTCGGCGGCGAAGAAGTCGCCGGTGCGCAGGTGCTCGTCGCGCTGGGCCTGGTTGGTGTCGACGCTCGCGACCTTGATCACCAGCTCGGCCGTGGAGTTGCCCGGGTGGGTCCCGTCCAGGTGCAGCGCGCCGTCGTACTCGGTGAAGCGGCCTTTGACGTTGGTGACCATCGCGTGGCGGACCGAGAAGCCGATCTCGCTGTGCGTGGTGTCGATCGTCCAGTCGCCGGTCAGGTGGGCGAGGTCCGGACCGGCCGGGGTCCGGACGGCGGCCGCGGCGGGGGCGGTGACGGTCTTGGTGCGGTTGAACAGGCCCATGGCTTCCTCCTTGGTTCGAAGCCAGTTGTTTAGGCTTCAACTTGTTGGCTCCAGCGTAGGACAACTTCGTTCAACTTTCAACCATGGCGTCCGGGCTTCCCCCGAACGGCTCAGCGGACCGGTCCTGTCGGCCCTCCCGGTTAGGCTGCGAAGAACGGTTCCCACCCCGCCCGGAAGGCCCCCGATGTTCGTCCTGCACGCGCTCTGGCGGGCGGACGGGCGGCTGGCGCTCTGGGCCGAGGACGCCCGCGCCCACCCCGGCGCCCCCGAGCCGCACCCCGACCGGCCCGCTCCGCGCGCCCACCCCTACGCCTGCCCGGCCGGCGAGC
>NZ_LFVW01001264.1:0-1120 GCF_001182915.1 Kitasatospora sp. MY 5-36 | reverse complement strand
GTGGCCGCCGCCCGCGACCGGGTCAACCCGGCGCTCGCGCTGCTGCCGCAGGAGCGGGACGAGGCGGGCGTCGCCACCCTGCTGTGGGAGCGCCGCCGACCGCTCCACCCCGAGCGGCTGCACCGGGCGCTGGAGCTGCTCGTCCCGGCGGCGCAGCGCAGCCGCGGCCGGTTCTGGCTGGCCAACCGGCCCGACCTGATACTCGCCTGGGACGCCGCCGGGGCGAACCTCGCGGTCGAGGAGTGCGGGCCCTGGCTCACCTCCCTGCCCGACGCGGCCTGGGAGCTCTACCCGCCCGCGCGCCGGGCCGCCGCCGCCCTCGACTGGCACCCCCGGCACGGCGACCGGGTGCAGCAGCTCAGCTTCACCGCCGAGGGGCTGGACGTCGACGGCATCACCGACCTGCTCGACTCCTGCCTGCTCACCGACGCCGAACTCGCCGCCGGCGAACCCGGCTGGAAGGCCCTGCCGGACGCCTTCCAGGACCTGCTCGACCCCGTCCACTGAAGGAGCGCCCTCCCGTGCGCAAACGATCCGCCCCGCCGAAGCCCCGGCCCAACCCGCTGCTCGCGGCGGGCATCGAGTACATCGACTACAAGGACACCGACCTGCTGCGCCGCTTCGTCTCCGACCGCGGCAAGATCCGCGGCCGCCGGGTCACCCGGCTCACCGCCGAGCAGCAGCGGGCGGTGGCCCGGGCGATCAAGAACGCCCGGGAGACGGCCCTCCTGCCGTACGCCTCCGGCGCCACCCGGTAGCGCCGCCCGACGACGCGTTCGACCACACCACCCGAGAAGGAGCCCGCGATGGCCGTACCCAAGCGCAAGACCTCCCGCAGCAACACCCGGCACCGCCGGGCCCAGTGGCGGGCGACGCCCCCGAAGCTGGTCGCGATCACCCTGAACGGCCGGGAGATGCTCGTCCCGCAGAACCTCGTCCCGGCGTACCGGCGGGGTCTGCTCGACCCGGACGGGCAGTAGGCGCGACGGGAGGAAGCCGCCGTCGAGGGGAGGGTGGGCCCCTCGGCGGCGGCGCGCGTCCGAGCGGCGGGTGGGGGAGCGACGGGTGGGGGCGGGGGCCCCGGCGCGGGCCGAAGGGCGACGGCGCGGTCGCGCGGGGG
>NZ_LFVW01001263.1:0-1129 GCF_001182915.1 Kitasatospora sp. MY 5-36 | reverse complement strand
CCGGCGGCGGGGTGCGCTGGTCGCTCGGCGAGGCCCGGTCGCTGGCCGGGGCCCAGCCCGAGCTGGCCGAGGAGCTGCGCCGCCGGGACGGCCACGTGCCGCTGCTGCGGCTGCCGTTCGCGGCCGAGGGCACCGCCCCGGAGGGCTACGACACGGTGGTCGTGCTGCCGCTGCGGGACGCCGCCGCCGAGGACCTGACCCGCCGTCTGCTGGCCGGGATCGACGACGCGCTGCTGCTCACCCTGCCCGGTCTGCGCGAGGTCGTGGTGGAGACCCCGGACGGCGTCCGGACGCTCACCCGGGACGCCGCCGAGACCCGCCCGGACGGGGTCACCGAGGTGACCGTCACCGACGACGCGGACGGCCGGCCGCGGCGGACGGTCTGGCAGACCGCCGGCGCCTCCGGCACGCTCGCCGCCGAGCTGCTGGCCGACCGGCCCACCGAGGAGCGCGCCCGCCCGTACTGGACGGTGACCTGGGCCGTCCCGGTCGGCGAGGACGGCGCCCCGCAGCGGCCCCGGATCGCCTCCGTGCTGCACGCGCCCACCCCCAGCGACGAGCCGGTCGGCCTGCCCGCGCTGCTGATCGCCTCCTACCCGCTGGACTCCACCCGCCGGCACGTCGCCCCCGGCCCGCTGGCCGACTTCCTCACCGAGCGGGCCGCCGACAGCTACGCCGAGCTGTTGCGCGCCCGCGGCGCCGACCTCGGCTCGCTCGGCCTCGTCCCGGCCCCGCTCGGCCAGGGCGCGCTGGACAACGCGCTGCGCGCCGGGGTGCTCTCCCGGCTGCCCGACACGCCGTTCCTGCCGCACCCGGCGCCGGTCGAGGAGGGCACGCCCGCGCTGCGGCCCCGGGACGCGACGCTGCTGGAGGGCGCGGACGGCTCGGTGGTCGAGGCGCTCTCGCCGATCTTCCCCGGGCTGCTGCCGGCCGGCCTGGAGCGCCGTACCGAGCTGCGGGTGCTGAACGTGCGCCGGGTGCCGCTGGCCGAGGTGGTGGACCAGCTCGGCGGCCTGGACCGCGAGCCCGCGTGGTGGCGCAACCTGTACGCGGCGCTCGGCGCGGCCGACCCGGAGGCGCTCGGCGCGCTGCCCGTCCCGCTCGCCGACGGGCGGACGGTCACCGGGCC
>NZ_LFVW01001262.1:0-1136 GCF_001182915.1 Kitasatospora sp. MY 5-36 | reverse complement strand
CGTGCCGCTGCCGGCGCTCGCCGTGCCGCCCCCGCCCGCCGGGGCGCCGTCCACGTGGGCGGCGCCCGGCGGGCGGGTGGCGCCTAATGGCATGTTCATGGCGGACCTATCGCTCGGTACACGGCCCGCGGTGTGCGGGCCGTTCGGACAGTGAGAAGACTGTCGCACAGCGTTGTCACCCCTGTGGGTGATTTCGACAGAACGCGGGCAAAATTTCCGCTGGCATATGCCACTGTGGCCGGAGCCGTCGTCGCCCTGTGTGCGGACGGGGGCCCGAGGCGGTAACCTTCGGTGATTCCGGCGCCCGGGCGCCCACCGCAGTACCGACCAGAGACCCCGGCGACGGAAATCCCGTTGCCACTCCGACCGCCGCAACGGATGCTGACCTCATGTTCGAGCCAGTGATAGCACCCAGTGCCAGCCTCCTAGGCCTCCTTCAGCGAGGCCGTGGTGACGGGCAGCTCCACGCGCTGGCCGCCGACCGTGCCGAGGCCATCGCCGCGCTGGAGGAGTGCATCACCAGGGACCCGCGAGCCGACTGGCAGGTCGAGAGCCGCTCCCTCTACTACGCGCGCATCTACATGGACCTGGAAGCCCCCCTCGAGGGCATCGAGGACCACCTCCACTCCGCCGAGGACCTGGTCACCGACGACGAGAGCCGCACCGGCCTCGCCCTTTCCGTCCTGGGCCACCTCGCCGCGTACGGCCGGCGCGACGCGCTGCTGATGCTGCGCGAGTACGCCGCCACCGGCGCCAACTGGGCGTGGGCCCTCGACGAGCTGGCCCTGCGCGACGACGACCGCGGCCTGCTGCTGCTCGGCACCGCCGTACTGGACCACTTCGAGCCGGGCCCCGAGGGCGACGCCGAGCTGCGCGAGTTCATCCGCAACGCGTACGAGCCCCGGCCCTGGCGGCTCTGGGCGGCCTACCACCCCAGAGTGGCGGCGGCCAGCGAGCAGTCACCCTTCGACCTGTGGCAGCGCCAGATCAACCGCAGCGGGGTCACCCCCGGCTGGTCCACCGCCGACGTGCTGGCCTGGGCCGACCAGGGCGAGCTCGGTGGCCTCGGCGCCGGCGCCTTCCTCGGCCGGCCCGACGCCCGCCCGGAGCCCGCGCGCGGCCCCGACTCGCCGTCC
>NZ_LFVW01001261.1:0-1147 GCF_001182915.1 Kitasatospora sp. MY 5-36 | reverse complement strand
CCGGCCACCGCCAGCACCGCGCCGCCCAGCTCGCGCCGGCCGCTCCAGCGGGCGACGCCGTAACCGCCGACCAGACCGCTCGCCGCGGTCAGCGCGGCGGGCGCGGCGGCCGCGAGCACGTTCGGGACCTTCGCCATCGTCGACTCCACTCGTAGGGGGCTGTGTCGGCTTCCGACCCTAACCCGGTGAACGGGCGGGGCCGTCGGGGCCTCCCGGAACGCCTGGACCCGGAGCGCCCGGTCTACCGGAACGCCTCGGCGGGCGTCTGCCCCGGCACCGTGGCGGCCAGCCGGCGGGCGGCCTCCACCGGGTCGAGCACCCGCTCCAGCCGCAGGTCGCCCGGAACCTCCTGGATGAACCGCCCGGCCGACCAGCTGCGCTCGTACGGCAGCGGCTCCAGCACCAGGGTGCGCACGCCGTCCACCACCGGGATATCGCCCGGCGTCCCCTCGTTCCAGATCCAGGAGCCGTCCGGCGCGACCAGGTTGAAGGCACCGGTGGCGATCACCCGGCGGCCGTCCAGGAACGCCGTCCGGGCCAGCGCCACCACCTCCCGCTCCTGCGGGGTGCCGGGCAGGTGGCCGCCGCCGATCAGCACGTCGGCGAGCAGGGTGTGCAGCTGGAAGGTGTCGCTCAGGCCGCTCATCCGCAGCAGGTAGCCGGTGCCGGTGGGGCGGTCGAGCACCAGCAGCGGCTCGTCGTCCAGCATCAGCGCCAGGTGGACCAGGCCCTTGAAGTCGTGCTGCTCGCCCTGGTAGCGGTCGAACAGCTCCAGGAGCACCTCGGTCACGCCCGAGGCGCGGGCCTCGGCCCGGACCTCCGCGTGCGCGTACACCGCCCAGGCCGCCTGCTGCCACAGGTGCAGCGTCCACCAGGCGACCACGGCCAGGTGCGCGTGCCACTCGTCCAGGTGCGCCGGGTCGGCGATCCGCTCGTGCGCCTCGGCCGGATCGTCCTCCTCCGCGCTGGGCAGCGGGCCGCCGCCGGTGGAGACCCAGCGCCGGACCAGCAGCTGTGCGCCGGTCAGCGCCCCGCGCAGGCCGGCCAGCACCGGGCCGGAGCAGGCCACCGGGTCGGCGCCGTGCTCCACGCAGGCGCCCACCACCATGGCCAGGTGCGCGCGGGGGAAGGGCGGGGCGTCCGGCAG
>NZ_LFVW01001260.1:0-875 GCF_001182915.1 Kitasatospora sp. MY 5-36 | reverse complement strand
CGGGCACGCTGGTGACGGCGCACCGCGGGCGGGTGGAGCGCCCGCACGCGCTGGACGCGGCCGGGTGGGCCGAGGAGGTGGCGCGCCAGCGGGCGGCCGGTGCGGCGGGCCGGACGGCGTACATCTCGCGGCTGACGGTCGATCACGGCGAGCACGGCGGCGCGCGGGTCTGCGAGGTGGACATCGCCGAGAGCGACTACGCGGAGTGCATGGCCACCACCCGGCTGGGCCGGGAGGATCCGGCGGCGGCCCGGCTGCTGCGCGCGGCCCTGGACGAGGGACTGACGAGCTTCGTGGCCGTCGCCCCGCCCACGATGGTCAGCGCCTGCGTCGCGGTGCGGGACCGGCCGGGCCGGCTGCTGCTGCTCCGCCGCTCGCTGGCGGTCAACACCTTCCCGGCGCAGTGGACGGTCGGGATCAACGAGACGATGAAGTACCGCGACGAGCCCGGCGCCGCCGAGGACTTCTACGGGCTGGTCCGGCGGGCGCTGGAGGAGGAGCTGGGGCTGCTGCCGGACGACGTCGGGCCGGCCGTGATCACCTGGCTGGGCTGGAGCGAGCCGGCCTCCTGCTACACGCTGGTGGCCACCGTCCGGTCCCGGCTCGACGCGGCCGGGATCGACCGCCGCCGCGAGGCCTGCCACAGCACCTTCGAGCACGACATGGCCGTCTGGGTGCCCTTCACCCGCCGTACGGTCTCCGAGCTGGTCGAGGGCGGCACCTGCCCGGACGGCTCGCAGCGCTGGTCGTACCTCGCGCCGCTGGTCGCCTGGGAGGCCTGGCGGGCGGCACAGCAGGAGCGGGCGTAGGCCGGAACGGGCATTCCCGAGAACGCCCGTTCCGCATACGGAACGAGCGTTCTCGGGGCGGCCGCG
>NZ_LFVW01001259.1:0-211 GCF_001182915.1 Kitasatospora sp. MY 5-36 | reverse complement strand
CCAGTCCGCCGGACCGCTCGCCGGGAGGTGCCCGGGCAGGCCCGGCGTCCAGCGCTTCGAGCCGTCCGGCAGGACGGCCAGGGCCTCGATGCCGGGTCGGCGGGCGGCCCAGGCGAGGGCGCGGTCCGGGCCCATGGCGAACGCGGCGGTGGCCCAGGCGTCGGTGCGGGCGATGCCGGTGCCCGGGGCACCGACCAGGGTGAGCGAGGCC
>NZ_LFVW01001258.1:0-1150 GCF_001182915.1 Kitasatospora sp. MY 5-36 | reverse complement strand
CCCCCGCGAGGACCGCACCGAGGGCGGGCTTCGCCGCGCCCGGCGCGACGACGCCGCCCTGCCCGTCGTCCGGTCGGGGGCCAAGACGGGCCGGCCGGGCCGGCACCGCAGGCCCGAACGCACGCGGGTGGCACCGCCCACCGTCGTGGCGCAGGATCGTTCCGGCGAGGAGCTCCCGGCGGCCGAACGCCGGATCGCCGCCCGGCTGTTGCTCGCCCACCCGCTGGTCACCGCCTCCGGCCCGCACGCCGACGGCTTCCCGCTGATCCGCCGTCACCGCGACTGGCTCGCCGAGCGCTTCGACACCCTGCTCGGCTACCGCCTCGTGGTCGGCCCCTGGCACGCCCGGCTCTGCAAGGCCGGCCTGGGCCCCGGCGCCGCGCGCCGCCTCGAACACCCCGTCACCGGCACTCCGTTCACCCCGGCCGGGTACGCCCAACTCGCCCTCGCGCTCGCCCTGTTGGTCGACGCCCCGGAGGAGCTCGGCTACCGGCGGCTGCTCGACGCGATGAACGCCGCCGCCCCCGAACTCACCGCCGAACCGACCGACCTCGCCATGGCGCTGGCCGCGCTGGCCGGCTGGCAGGTGCTCGGCGAGCTGCCGGCCGAGGGCCCGGCCGACGACTCCTTCGTGCTGACCGTGGACCGCGAACTCGCCCGGGCCGTCCCGGCCGGCCCGCCCGCCCTCGCCGACGACGCCGCCGACCTGATCCGCCGCGCCGCCGAGGCCGAGCCCGCCACCGCCGTCCGCCGCCTGCTCGCCGAGACGCCCGCCGTCCTGGCCGCCGACCTCCCCGAGGACCACCGCGCCTGGCTGGACGAGCACCGGCTCAGCGGACCGGCGGCGCTCGCCGAGTTCCTCGGACTGGAGGCCGAACTGCGGGCCGAGGGCGTCGCGCTGCTCGACCCGGCCGCCGAACTCACCGACCTCGCCCTCCCCGGCGGGGGCACCCTCACCCAGGCCGCCCTGCTGCTGGTCGAGCGCCTGGTCGAGGAGGTCCGCCCGCTGCCCGACGAGCCGGTGGCCGGCGACGTCCCGATCCCGGACGCGCTGATAGACGGCGTCCTCGGCGACATCGCGGACGAGTTCGGCCTCCCCGCCCGCTACCTCGCCGACCGCACCGCCCTGCGGCGGGACGCCCTCGACGTG
>NZ_LFVW01001257.1:0-1153 GCF_001182915.1 Kitasatospora sp. MY 5-36 | reverse complement strand
GGGCGGCGTGCCCGTCCACCGTGCCGCCGGGCCCCGCCCGGGCGCGTCCGCCGGGGGCAGGATCGGCCGCCGCGCCGTACGACCGCGGGCATAGGCCCACGGCGGCAGCAGAAAACCCAGAGCCGGGCCCTTACCGCGCGGGGGCCGCCTGGGCCGCCAGGAGCGCGTCGAGCAGCCCGGGGAAGCGGCTGTCGAGGTCGGCGCGGCGCAGGCTGACGAAGCGGTTGCGCCCGGCGACGCGGGTGGTGGTGACGCCGGCCTCGCGCAGCACCCGCATGTGGTGGGAGACGGTCGACTTGTGGAGGTGGTCCAGGCCCAGGTCGCGCGGGCCGCAGGAGTGCTCGGCGTCGTCGGCGTAGCTGAGCAGCAGGGTCATGCGCACGGGGTCGCCCAGGGCGTGCAGGACGGTGACGAGGTCGATGTCGGCGGTGGCGGGCTGGGGAAGCCGCTCGTCGTCGGTCATGGCGCACGCTCCTCGGGCCGCCGGGGGGACACAGATGGTTTGACAATCATCCACCAATCCCCGAGTGTTTGACGAGCGTCCAACTGTTGCATGCTTATCCAACAATCCGTTCCTGTGTCCCGGGGGGCCCTCCCGTGCCCGTTCGTCTGCTCCTGCTCGCCCTCGGCACCTTCGCCATGGGCACCGACTCGATGGTCTTCGCCGGCATCCTCGGCCCGATCTCCGCCGACCTGGGGGTGTCGGTGCCGGCCGCCGGCCAGCTGGTCACCGTCTTCGCCCTCGGCTACGCGCTGCTGGCCCCGGTGCTGGCCACGCTCACCGCCCGCTGGCCGCGCCGGCGCCTGCTGCTGACCGCGCTCGTCGTGTTCAGCGCGGCCAACGCGCTCAGCGCGCTCGCCCCCACCTACGAACTGCTGCTGGCCACCCGGGTGCTGGCGGCGGCCGGCGCCGCCCTCTACACGCCGACCGCCAACGCGGTGGCCACCACGCTGGTCGCCCCCGAGCGGCGCGGCCGGGCGCTGGCCACCGTGCTCGGCGGCATGACGGTGGCCACCGCCCTCGGGGTGCCGCTGGGCACCTGGATCGGGCGCGCCGACTGGCGGATGACGATGTGGCTGGTCACCGCCCTGGGCGTGGCCGCCTTCGCCGGCCTGGCGGCGCTGCTGCGCGACCTGCCCGCCCCCGCCGCCG
>NZ_LFVW01000124.1:0-10132 GCF_001182915.1 Kitasatospora sp. MY 5-36 | reverse complement strand
TCTTTCGTGTTTCCAGCTTACCAGATGCTTTCCGCTCCGTTTACCGGCGCTTTCTGCTTCTGACTCGCTGTTGCCTTCCAGCGCTTGGCGCCCTGTCCGACGTTTCAAACACTAGCCGACCTCCACTTCGAAAAGCGAATCCGGCCGCAATCCGATAAAACGAACACGCCATATACAGACTGGGCCGCACCTGCGCATGACAGATTCGCCCCAGCCCGAGCCGGGAAGTGTTGGTTCAGAGGATTGGCCGCCCCGGGACCGTCCGCGTTGACACGTGTCCGGTGCTCCCAGTCGAGCGACTGGGAGACCCTACCCCTCCCCGGCGCCCGAGACAAATGCCCTGTCCGGACGGCCCCGGTCCCCTCCTTCTCCGCTCTCTCCCGCGGGCTCCGGGTCGGCGCCCGCGGGAGAGAGGCCGGGCCCCCTACCCGCGACGAACGGTCGCCTACCTGAACAGGCGGTCGCCGCTGGTGGCCATGCGGTGGGTCCCGCTGTGGCGGTTCACCCAGTCCCGGACGAGGTTGACGGCGTTGGCGCACTGCCAGCCGTTGTCGTACTCGCGCACCCCGGTGAAGGCGCCGTAGCCGGCGATGATGCCGTCCACCTGGGCGTCGCCGAGGAGCTTGTCGACGTACCACGGGTCGTTGTAGGTGGTCGTCCAGGACAGGGTGGCCGCGAGTCGTCCGGCGGACCGGTCGGCGGCTCCCTTCTTCAGTTCCGCGCAGGTGTTGTAGGTGGCCTCCGTGCAGTTGCCGAAGCCCTTGGTGATGTCGCTGTCGCCGTAGTCCATCGCCCGGCGGCCGGCCGGGAAGCCGGAGCCGGACCGGTTGAAGGCGCTGTTCACCTGGTCGCGGGTGCCGGTCGTGGTGATGCCCTCCAGCGGGCCGAGCCTGCCCTCCAGGCTCTTCCAGCCCCGGCCGCCGACGTCCGGGGTGCTGCCGCCGTGGTACTCGTAGAAGCCGTAGAGCACCTGGATGCCGGCGGCCGTCAGCCGCTGGGCCTTGTCGCGCAGTCCGGCGACGCTGCAGGTGCGGTTCGGCTCCTCGCCGCAGTAGTTGGGGTCCTTGATGTCCAGCCAGACCAGCGACAGCCGGCGGCCCGCGTCGGCGTTGGAGAGGATGCGGTCGAGCATGCTGTCGAAGCTGGGGCCGAGCCGGTTCTCGCCGGCCGAGGAACAGTCGTGGTAGGCGCGCCACTCGTTCGGGTTCCACCAGGCGCAGACGTCGATCTCGATGGCGTTGGCACCGTGGTTGATCGCGGCGTCCACGCCGTCCAGGGTGTCGACCCGGTGCGCGATGGCGTAGATCGGGTGACGCTGGTCGGCGGCGGCCGCCGGGGTGGTGCCGAGCGCGGTGACGCCGACGATCCCGGACAGCGCCGCCGTCAGGGCCGACAGCGTCCGCAGGTGTGCACCGCGCCTGTGGTGAGTGGTCAAGAGGTGCTCCTTCTCGCTGGTGCTCGAAGTCGTCCGTACTCACGCGTGCTCGGACGTAGTCGGACGTACTCGGACAACCGATATCACCGACTCCGCGTCGCCGTACGGTGAATGAGCGATACCTGCGGTCTCGCGGGCGCCACCGCTCAGCCGAGCGGCGCCAGTACCCCGTAGGCGTCGGAGGAGTACGCGGCGAGGTCGGGGTGGCGCTTGAGCAGGCCCGCCAGGTCGTCGAGCGCCCCGGGCTGCTCCGTCATCCGCCGCGGCAGCACCAGCCGGCCGCCCTGCTCCGGCGGGACCAGGCCGCCCACCAGGGCGCGGCGCACGGTCCGCTCGTGCCGGGTACCACGGCCGGTGCCGCCGTACGGGTCGCGGGCCAGGGCGCTGACGCCACCGCGGGCGGAGAGCTGGTCGAGCTCCGGGACGAGCCGCCAGACCTGCTGGGCGTGGTGGCTCTGCACCGAACCGGCCAGGTTCGCCTCCAGGCCGTGGGCGTGGCACAGCTCCACGAGGAACCGGATCTCCTCCAGCGAGAGGATGCCGGCCCTGGCCAGACCGTGCCGGTCGGTGTCGTGGCGGTCGAGGTCGGCGAGCTCCGGGCTGCCGGCGGTGGAGACCAGTCCGATCCGGGCGACCTTCAGCAGGATGCTGGTGTCCACCATGATCGCGTCGGCGCCGGCCGCCGCGCTGGCCTCGACCAGCGCGCGGATCGCCTCCCGATCGGTGCGACGGGCCGTCGTGAGACCGTAACCCGCGTGGGAGAACGGCTCGTTGACGGCCACGAAACCGCCGGTCGTGCCCGCCGGCAGGGCGCCGGAGGCCCTCAGCTCGGCCGGCTCCGGCCGCCGGCCGCCGAACAGCGGCTCGCCGTGCGGGTCGAGCAGTGCGTCCGCGTACTCGGCGAGGTCGAACGCCCCGGGCGTGGACGGCTCGCACGGGTAGTACTCCCGCAGGCCCACCAGGGCGCGCCGCACCTGCGGGAGCGTCTTGCGGGCGTCCCACAGGTCGAGGTCCTGGGCGAACAGGACGGACATCACCCGGGTGTGCGACAGCCGGTCGGTCCGGCGCAGCGTCGCCGTGATCTCGCCGAGCACGTCGGCCAGTTCACCGGTCCGCATGCCGTCCAGGCCGACCTTGACGATCCCGCAGGGATGCACCCGGGTGCCCATCGCCAGGGCGACGCCGAGGGCGGCCTGGGCCGCCTTGCCGACCTGCTCGTACGCCGACTTGGGCAGGGCCAGACCGTTCTCCGCGCGCCGGTACAGCAGCTGGTCCTCGCCGATGTTGGTGCTCAGCTGGACCGGGAGGTCCCGCCGGGCGGCCAGCACCGCGTCCGCGATGTCCATGATCCGGCGCGGTTTGATCGTGCCGAGCGCGCTGCGCGGATCCTCGCTGTCGATGATCCGCGCGCCGCCGAGGACCGCCTCCCGCGCCTCCTGCGGGTCGAAGACGCTGACCAGCAGCCGTCGATCCGCCCCGACCTCGCCGGGTATGCCGGGCATTCCGATGGTCGACACCGTTCCCCCTCCGAGAACTGACTGTTCGTTCGGGGGTCAGTCTTGACCGCAAGAGGTGCTCCACCGACCGATCGGCGACCGATCCTCACTCGAAGGAGTGAGATCACTTGACAGCAGGGTGGCCAGGCGGCGATGCCGCCCCGGCACGCGGCCGGTCCGCGGGCGCCTCCGGATGCTCCGTCGGCGCCCACGGGCCCGTCACCGTCACGGGCCCGTCACCGTCGCGGGCCGGCCACGGCGTACAGCGCGCCGCCGGTCACCAGCAGGGCCACCGCGGTCCAGGTGGACACCCCCGTCCCGGCCGGACAGGTCATCCAGCCGATCGCCTTCCCCACGGTGGTGGGCGGCAGCGGGGGGACGAGGATGGTGAAGCCGAGCCAGCCGATCGGCAGGATCCAGGCGAGGTGCGCTCCGCAGAGCACCGCCCCGAGCGCGGCCAGGCCCGCCAGGCCCGCGGTGTCCCGGAGGACGACCTCGGTGGGGGCGAACCTCGGCCCCGCGGCCTGCACCGCCAGCACCGCGGCGCCCACGACCGCGCCGATCAGCAGCGCGTGCGCCGCCCGGCGGGGCGCCCACCGGATCGCGGCCGTCCGGTCCAGTGCGGAGTCCTGCCCGCCGAGCCCGACGGAGCCGGCCGCCACACCCGCGGCGAGCACGAAGTACACGATCGGGTTGATCGCGTCCGCGTCCACCGCGCCCGTGCCGCCGCCCCGGTTGAAGGCCCACACCACCAGGGCGGTGAGCGCGACCGCGGCCGCCGACGTGGGCACCTGCCGTGAACGCGCGTACAGCGTCAGCCACCTCACCGCGACACCTCCCCGGCCAGCACCGGAATCTGGTCCTGCCGCGCGCAGGACAGGGAGGCGGCGTGCAGCGCGACGATCCGCGAGCGCTGCTCCGCCGGCGGCAGTGCCGTCAGCTTCTGCCACGCGGTGTCGGCCGCCGCCCAGGTCTCGACCTCGTACGCGGTGGTGCCCTTCGGCGCCAGCGGTTGGAGCTGGGGGTCGTGGAGCGCCCAGCTCACGGCGATGCTCTGGGCGGGGATGGCGACGTGCCCGCCGCCCTCCTTGTCGTTGTCCGGGTAGCAGCTCGGTGCCAGGCCCTTGGCGATCAGCGCGCGGGTCAGCTGCTCGCCCGTCGCGTCGGCGAGCAGCCGCTCGCTGAAGTCGACCAGCAGCACGTCCGCGGAGAGTTCGCGCGCCTCGGCGAGCTCGTGCAGCGCGGTGTCCTCCCGTACCGAGGTCGGCGCCCGGTCGCCCAGGACCTCGTGCAGCACGCGCAGCGCGTCCTTGCTGCGCTGGGTGAGCTCGGCCAGGTGGGAACGGCTCGCCTGGGTCACGCACACCGGCCCGTCGCACACCAGCGCCGCGGCGGCCTTGTCGACGACGTAGACGTCGCGCGCGGCGGACGGGAGGACCAGCAGGGCCAGGGCCAGGCCGGCCAGGGCGGGAGTCACCGCGAGCAGCCGGGCCCGCCGGGTCGCGGCCGCCAGCAGCGCGACGCCGGTGGCGAGCAGGCCGAGCAGCCAGAGCGCCTGACCGAGGTGGACGGAGCCGGACAGGGTCAGCAGCATCTGCCGCGGCTCCGGGGTCGCCGGGGACAGCAGGGCGAACCGGTTCGCCACCCGGCCCGTCGGTACCGCCCCTTCGTTGTTCATCCGCAGGAACAGGCCCGTCCCGACGAAGACGATCACCACCAGGGCCGGCGGGGTGAGGACGGAGGGCAGCGCCCGCGCGACGCCCATGCCGAACACGGCGCCCGCGACCAGGGCCAGTGCCGCCACCAGCGAGATCGGCAGCCAGCCGAGGGGGGTGTAGGTGGTCGGACCGGACGCCACCTGGACTCCGCCCACCAGGACCAGCAGGCCGAAGCCCGCCGCCAGCGCGAGCCCGATCGCACCGGCCGGCAGCGCCGCACGGCGCCAGGCCGGCCGCGGCGTGGTCGTCAGCAGCTCGGTCATCCGCGAGCGGGGTTCGCGCAGCCCGTACACCGCCCCGACGCCGATCACGAAGGGCCACCAGAAGGCCAGCAGGGACCGGGTCCAGAACGCCATGGTGGTCCACTGGGCCGTCCACCCCGCGGTGCCGTGCCACCAGAACGCGTCGAACGGGAGGAAGACCGCCAGGCTGCCGCCCAGGACGACGACTCCGGCCCAGGGGGCGGCCGAGCGCTTCAGCTCGGTTCGCAGCACGCGTGCGTTCACCAGGCGCTCCCCTGCTGGCCGGAGGTGCGGAGCAGCGCCGAGTAGCCGCGCTCCAGGGGGCTGTCGCCGGGGTGCTCGGCGCTGCCCGCCGCGCCCAGCTCGTCCGGCGTGCCCTGGAAGACGAGGCGGCCGTCGGCGAAGAGCACCACGTCGGAGCAGGCGGCCGCGACGTCCTCGACCAGGTGGGTGGAGACGACCACGCAGGTGTCGCGGCCCAGGTCGGTCAGCAGTTCGCGGAAGCGCAGCCGCTGGGCCGGGTCGAGGCCGGCCGTCGGCTCGTCCAGCAGCAGCACCGCCGGGGAGTTGACGATGGCCTGGGCGATGCCGGCCCGCCGCACCATGCCGCCGGACAGGGTCTTCATCCGGTGGTCGGCGCGGTCCGCCAGGCCCACCCGTTCGACGGCGCGCTGGACGGCGTCGGGGACGTCCCGCTTCGGGACCTCCTTCAGCCAGGCCATGTACTCGACGAACTCGCGTACGGTGAAGCGCTTGTAGTAGCCGAAGTCCTGCGGCAGGTAGCCGATGCGGCGGCGCAGGGCCCGGTGGTCGCCCACCCTGCCGAGGGAGGTGCCGAGCATCTCCAGCTCGCCCTCGGTGGGGCGCAGCACGGTGGCCAGCGTCCGGATCAGGGTGGTCTTGCCCGCTCCGTTGGGCCCGAGGAGGCCGTGGGCACCGATGCCCAGCGAGAGGTCGAGGCCGTCGACGGCCATCTTGCTCCGTCCGACGCGGACCTTCAGGCCGCTGGCCCGGATCTCCCAGGGGTAGGTCTTCGGCGCGGTGTCGGCCGCGCTCGCCGTATGCGTCATGCGATGGTCCCTTTCGAGGGTGGACAGGGTGGACATGGGTTTCACAGCGTCGAGTACGTGTCCCGGCGGGCGATCACGGCGCAGACGCCGAGCGCGAGGAGCAGTCCCCAGACGGGCAACTGGTCGCGTTGCAGGGCCAGTTGGAGGAAGGCGGGGACCCGGCCGGTGATCGAGGTGGGGGCCACGACGACGAGGCCCCACCCGGCCGCCAGCCCGAGGGCGGCGCGGGTCACCCCGACCACGCTGCCCAGCGCCAGGGCGGTGGAGGTGAAGGCCAGGGAGGGCAGCAGCCATTGCGCGGCCGTCGTGCTCCCGGTCAGCCATCCCCCCAACAGGAGGACGGGCAGGACCACCACGAGGACCGAGGTGGTGCGCCTGAGCAGCAGGGGCAGGCCGGCCCGGGCGGTGGAGGCGGTCAGTTCGTGGGCCGGGTCCAGGCCGCTGGACCAGGACGCGGCGACGCCGCACAGCGGCAGCACCGGCGCGATCAGCGAGATCGGTGAGGAGCTGCCGAAGACCTCCGCCGGCGCGGCCGCGTCGAGCAGCAGCGCCACCAGGGTGACGACGGCGGTCATGGCCAGCCACGGGGTCATGGCCGGCGTCAGCCAGGACGACACCCACCTCGGCCGGCGCCACCGCGGGGGCACCGCGCCCACCGCGTCCAACCGCGGTTCCAGGCCGGCCCGGACGGTGTCGACGAGCGCGGCGATGTCGGGTGCCCCGGTGGCGACGGAGGCCGCCAGCAGGCTCCGGCAGGGCGCGCACGTCTCCAGGTGGGCCTCCAGCGCCCAGACCGTGTCCGCCGCCATCGTCGTGACGCCACGTGCGTAGTCGTCGATCAACTGCCTGGTCGCGTGTTCCCCACTCATGCCAGCGCCTCCCGCATCGCGATCCGGGCCCGACGGGCACGGGTCTTGACCGTGCCTTCGGGCAGTCTGAGCAGGACGGCGGTCTCCCGGACGGAGAGCCCGTCGAGCACCGTGGCCTGCAGTACCTCTCGGAGTTCCGGCGCCAGCCGGCGCAGGGCGTCGCCGACGTCGCCGCCGACGGTGCCGGCGAGCGCCTCCTCCTCCGCCGCGGGCACCACCGCGCGCTCGGCGGCGGCGACCGGCGGTTCGGCGTGGTGGGCCCGGCGCCGGAACGCGTCGACGAGGCGGCGTGCCGCGATCGTCCACAGCCAGCCGACGGCCGTCCCGCCGACCGCGCTCCCGGCGAACGCGCCGGCGGCGCGCCAGACCGCGAGGTAGGTCTCCTGCATGACTTCGGCGACGATCTGCTCGTCCGCGCAGCGGCGGCGCAGCCGTACGGCGAGCCAGGGCGACGTCCGCCGGTACAGCTCGTCGAAGGCCCCGCGGTCGCCCTTGGCCACCAGCCGGAGGAGGCGTTCCTCGTCCAGGTCGTCCAGTGTTCTCCTGCGTGATCTCACACCAGCCAGACGCCCGATGCGGCGTGCGGGTTCTGCATCGGAGGTGACCTGTGTCACATTCGGGGGGAATCGGCCGGCCTCCGCTGACCGGCCTTTCAGCAACCGCACGGGGCCGGCGCCCGCGCCCCGGTAAGGTGGTGGATCGTGGCCAGTCGTAAAACGTCGATCTTGGAAGCAGCGGCGCGGGTGATCGCGCGACGCGGGGTGCGCGGGCTGCGGGTGGAGGAGCTCGCCGCCGAGGCGGGTGTGTCCACCGCGCTGATCTACTACCACTTCAAGGACCGGACGGGGATCCTCCGGCAGACGATGGAGTTCATCAACGACCGGGCGGAGCGGTACACGACCGAGCGCGCCGAGGACGCCCCGCCGCTGACGCCCCGCGAGGAGCTGGAGCAGACCCTGCTGCTGGAGCTCCAGGACACCGCCGAGGTGCGGGAGAACAGCACCGCCTGGGGCGAGCTGCGGGCGAGCGCGGTGTTCGACGAGACGCTGCGCGAGGACCTGGCGCGGGCCACCCGGATCTGGGTGCAGGAGGTCGCCGAACTGCTCGGCACCGTACGGCCGATGTCCTCGGCGGTCGCGCTGGCCGGGGCGGCGGAGCGGCTGACCGCGCTGCTGGAGGGGCTGAGCACGCGCTGGCTGAGCGGCAGCCTGCCGCTGGCGCACGCCCGCACGCTCATGGCCGACGCGGTCGACGCCGAGGTGGCCCGGCTCGGGTCCTGATCCGTACGGACCGCACGGGGGCCTCACGCTGCGCACGGAGCCCGTCAAGGATGCGTTAGGGCATGACCGCGAGTTTGACTGACTTTTCAGTCAGTGCGAGCCTGAACCCGCGGCAGGGTGCTGCCGCCCGTCCGTCCCCACGTGCGCCGCCCCGGCGCGGCGCGAAGAGTGGAGTCGGCGGCCCCCGGCACCCCTCCCGGCACCGTCGCACGATCTGGAGGCCCTCATGACCCACTACCGCGATGACCGCTCCACCGAGCCCTACCCCTGGGTGCCGGCGGACGACGTCCCGCACGCGCGGACCTGGATGTCCTGGCCCTCCCGCCGGGGCGTGTGGGGACTGCGGCTGGGCGGCGTCCAGGAGGACATCGCCCTGATCGCCCGCACGATCGCCGAGTTCGAGCCGGTGGTGATGTGCGCCCCCGACGACTGGACGGCGGGCAAGGCCCAGTCCTGGTGCGGCTCCGGGGTGGAGGTGATCACCGCGATCCCCACCGACGACCTGTGGATGCGCGACACCGCGCCGGTGTTCCGCCGGGACGGGTACGGCGGCCTGGACGCCGTGGTCCTCAACTTCAACGGCTGGGGCAACAAGCAGGTGCACCACGACGACGCCCGGGTCGCCGAGCTCGTCGCCACCCGCCGCGGCCTGCGCCACACCTTCGCGGACTTCGTCGGCGAGGGCGGCGCGATCGAGACCGACGGCGACGGCACCGTGATGGCCACCGAGAGCAGCCTGGTGAACAAGAACCGCAACCGCGGCATGAGCCGGGACGAGATCGAGGAGGCCGTCCTGGAGGCCTACGGCGCCGACACGATGATCTGGCTGCCCGGGATCAAGGGCCAGGACATCACCGACGACCACGTGGACGTCACCTCCCGGTTCGTCCGCCCCGGCACGGTGATGGTGCAGCTGCCGCCGGCCGACCGCAACGACGCCTGGGCCCGGGACGCCCGCGAGCAGTTCGCGATCCTCTCCGCCGCCACCGACGCCCGGGGGCGCCGCCTGCAGGTCGTCCCGGTGCACGGCCCGGACACCGTCCGCTCCCGCAGCTCCAAGTTCGTCGACTCCTACCTCAACTTCCACGTCGTCAACGGGGGCGTCATCACCGCCCAGTTCGGCGACGCGTACAAGGACGCCGCCGCCCGGGACGCGCTCGCCGCGGCCTTCCCCGGCCGTGAGGTGGTGCAGATCGACGTCGACCGCCTGATGGCCGGGGGCGGCGGCATCCACTGCTCGACCATGCACGAACCGCTGCCGTAGCCCGGCCGCCCCGCGCACTCTCCTCCACCACCGCCCAGACCCTCAGCTGGAGTTCCCGCATGACCAACGCCCTGTCCCGCCGCACCCTGATCCGCAGGCTCGCCGGCGTCGGCGCCGGAGTCGGCGCCCTCACCCTCGGCCTCACCGCCTGCGACCCCAACGACCTGAAGGACCTCGACGGCGCCGTACCGCCCACGCGGCCCGGCGGCACCCCCGGCGTGCGCCGCTTCGGCGCCGAGTGGGACAAGCACCTGCGCACGGTGATGTCCTGGCCCGCCTCCGAGAACGTCTGGGGTGACCAGCTCGCGGACGTCCGCCGGGACGTCGCCGGCCTGGCCCAGGCCATCGCCGCCCGCGAACCCGTCGTCCTGATGGCCCGGCCCGAGCAGGCGGACGCCGCCCGGAAGGCCTGCGGCTCGGCGGTCGAGGTCGTCCCGATCGCGGTCGACGACCTGTGGGCCCGGGACACCCTGCCGGTGTTCGTCGAGGAGGGCGGCACGGTCAAGGGCGTCGACTTCAACTTCAACGGCTGGGGCGGCAAGCAGCAGCGCGGCAACGACTCCAAGGTCGCCCGGACGGTGCTGGCCAAGTACGGCGTCGAGCGGATCGAGACCCGGCTGGTCGCCGAGGGCGGCTCCTTCGAGACCGACGGCCAGGGCACCCTGATGGTCACCGAGAGCTCCGTCGTCAACGACAACCGCAACCCGGGCATGAGCCGGGACGCGGTCGAGGCCGAGCTGAAGAAGGTCCTCGGCGTG
>NZ_LFVW01001256.1:0-1159 GCF_001182915.1 Kitasatospora sp. MY 5-36 | reverse complement strand
CGCAGCCCCCGGCCGAGGCGCCGGCCCCCGCCACCGCGGAGCAGGCCCCCGCCCGGCAGCAGGCCCCGGTCGGGGGCGGTCGATGAGCACCGAGACCCGCAGAGGCGGCCTGCCCGCCCAGGCGACGGCGCCGGCCTGGACCACCGAGCTGCGCTGCGAGGACGACGCCCTGGACGCCCTCGCCGAGGAGTGGGACGACCTGGCCGCCCGCTGCCGGACCGCCACCTTCTTCCAGGCCGCGGACTGGCAGCGCTCCTGGTGGCGCCACTACGGCCGCCCCGGCGGCCTGCTCGTGGTGCTGGTCCGCCGGGACGGCCGGCTGGTCGGCGCGGGCGCCTTCGTGCGCCGCGGCGGGCCGCTCGGCGGCCTGACCGGCCTCGGCGGCGGGCTGGTCGACTACACCGACGTCCTGCTCGACGACGAGTGCGCCGACCGGGCCGCCGCCGAGTTCGCCGCCGCGCTCCCGCTCACCCGCCCCTGGCACTGGCTGGAGCTGCGCGAGGTGCACCCCGAGGCGGCGGTGCACCGGGTGTACGGGCACTGGCGCGGCAGCCGCCGCCGCTACCAGGACTCGCTCTGCCAGTACCTGCCGGCCGTCCCGATGGACCGGCTGCTCAAGCGGGTGCCCGGCAAGACCGCCCAGCGCAGCCGGGTGAAGCTCCGCAAGATCGCCGAGGCCGGGGTGGAGGTCCGCTCGACCCCGGTGGCGGAGGTGCCGCAGGCGCTGGACGCGATGCTGCGGCTGCACTTCCTGCAGTGGCAGGCGCGCGGCGTCACGCCCGAGCACCGCACCGAGCGGTTCGCCCGGCACCTGGCCGAGTCCAGCACCGGACTGGTCGCCGCCGGCCGGGCCGCCGTCCACCAGTTCCACCTGGACGGCCAGCTGGTCGCGGTCAACCTGCTGCTGCTCTGCCCGTCCTTCGGCGGGCTGTACATGTACGGGGCGCACCCGGTGCTGCGCGAGCGGCTGGACATCGCCGGACTGCTGTTCAGCGCGGCGCTGGACGAGACGGTCGGCGCCGGCGTCCCGCTGCTCGGCCTGCTGCGCGGCCAGGAGCCGTACAAGCAGCGCTGGCGGCCGGACCAGCTGGCCAACCAGCGGCTGCTGCTCGGCCCGGCGGGGGCGGCACCGGCGGCCGCCGTCCGGGCCGGGGCGGTG
>NZ_LFVW01001255.1:0-1163 GCF_001182915.1 Kitasatospora sp. MY 5-36 | reverse complement strand
CATGGTGTCGGCGGGCAGTTCGGCGCGCAGGGTGCGGTCGACGGCGAGGGCGGTGAGCGGGCCGAGGCGCAGCCGCTGCACGCCCGCGGCGAGCGCGACCGTCGTGCCGCGCTCGACCTGGCCGCGGTCCTCCAGGCAGGTCACGGCGGTGACGGGGAGGGGAAGGGTGACGGGGAGGGGACGGGTCTCGACGGTCATCGCTCAGTTCCTCCGGTTTCCGCCGACGATGGCCTTTCCGGCCGGGATCTTGATCAGGTAGCCGCCGTCCAGCTCGGTGCGTCCGCCCGGCGGCAGGTCGACCCGCCAGAGCCGGGTGCTGGGCGGGCAGTCCGGCGTGGAGACGGTCGGGGCGTGCCAGTCGGCCCGCTCCTCGATCCGGATCTCGGCGTCGGAGCCGACCGGCACCCGCTCGCGGACCTCCACCGTGACGGCGCGTCCGAGCCGGTTGGCCAGCTGGACGTGCACCCGGTGGTCGAGGACGGTGCTGTTGCCCTTCAGCATGCCGGTGGTGGACTCGTGCAGCTCGGTGCGGCGCGCCACCTCGATGCTCTCGGCGACACCGATGCCCAGCCGACGGGTGCCGCCGGGGGCCAGCGTGGGCAGGGCGGCGGTGAGCAGGAACTCGTCGTCCACGGTGACCTCGGCCGGGCCGGCCAGGACGGCCTGGTCGGTGCGGTTGGCGAGCACCAGGGTCGCGTACACCTTCTCCTCGACGGCGGGGACGGTGACGTACTCGGGGCGGACGGCGAGCGGGATCTCACCGACGGTGACGGTGTGCCAGGTGCCGTCGGACGGGATGTCGGCGGGGGCGGCGGCGTCGAAGCGGTGGTCGAAGGAGCCCGCCGACTCGCGGGGCGGGACGGCGTGCCGGGGGAGGGCGAGGGTGCGGAGCTGCGCGGTGCTGCCGGCGCCGCCGGGTGCTGTCCAGGCGGGTTCCTCGTACTCGAATCGCTCGAACTGTGCGGGCCGTGCGATGTGGCCGGTTCGTTCGGGGCGGGGGTGCAGGGTACCGCGCCGGGTGGCGGGCTCCTCGGGGCCGGCCAGGACGAGGTCGGGGTAGTCGAGCAGGGTGGCGTCCGGGGCGAGGCCGGGTGGCGGCGGGGGCGGGGCGGCGTGGCCGACGCGGCGGCGGGCCTCCCCGGGCGGGAAGCCGCCCGGGCCCT
>NZ_LFVW01001254.1:0-1165 GCF_001182915.1 Kitasatospora sp. MY 5-36 | reverse complement strand
GGTGGGTGTGGCGGCGGGTGCGGTCGTGGCCTCGGCCGTACCGGTGCCCGGGGCCGCGCGGCGGTCGCTCGGGGTGCGGGCCGGTCTGGGCACGCTGGGCGGGACCCAGTCGCCGAGGACGGCGTTCATGCCGCGCAGCGGCGGGAGCCCGGCGGCGTCGCGGGCGGCGGTCTCGTCCTCGGGCAGCCGGCCCCACCAGAAGCGCTCGGTGAACCTCGTCCGGTTGGACTTGTTGCCGAGCACGGCGGCGACCAGCCCCCAGGCGGGGGCGCCGCCGAGCAGGGCGGAGGCGAGGTCGGAGAAGTGGTCGGGGCCGCCGTGCCAGTACTCGTCCAGGGCGTCGGCGCCGGGCAGTTCGGCGGTGATGTTCTCCACGGCGCCGTTGTTCGAGGAGGTCACCACGATCTCGCGGCCGGTGAGCCGCGGGTCGAGGGCGGAGACGAAGCGCGCGTGGACGCCCTGGCGGTCCTTGCCCCGCCAGGGGCGGCCGACGAGCGCCTCCTCGGGCCGCCGGTAGCCGGCCATCACGGCGGCGCGTTCGACCACGAGGGCGGCGACGAGGTCGCGCAGCATGGTGGTCTTGCCGGTGCCGGGCGGGCCGTTGACGGAGAACAGGCCGCCGGCGTCGGCGTCCGCGGTGGTGCGGGCGGCGAGCATGCGGTCGACCGCGAACTGCTGGCTGAGCGCGAGCGGGTACCGCGCCTTGGCGGGCCAGCGCCCGGCGGGGACGAGGGCCGGGTGGACGCCGTCGAGGACGGTGAGCCGGTCCTCGCGCAGATCGGTGCGGGCGCCGACCGGGATGTCCCGGCGGCCGGTCAGGTAGGCCTCCAGCGCCGGGCCGAGGCCGTCGTCTAGCGCGGCGCGGACCCGGGCCAGGTCGGGCGGCAGCAGGCTGTTGAGGAACGGCTGCGCGGCGGCGGGCTTGGCCTTCGGGTCGCGCGGGCGGTGGACCAGCCGGCTGCGGACCCGGATCACCCGCGGGTCCAGGTGCTCCTCGACGCCGCAGAGGTGGGCGATCTGGGCGGTCAGGGCGACCAGGTCGGCGAGCCCGACCGGGCGCGGGCCGGTGTCCCGCGCCACTTCGTCAGCGGGCGGCTCCGGCGGCACGGGCGCGGGCTCCCCCGCCGCGCTCTCCTCGTCCGGACGGCGGGCCGCCGACCAGTCG
>NZ_LFVW01001253.1:0-1168 GCF_001182915.1 Kitasatospora sp. MY 5-36 | reverse complement strand
CTGTGCCCTGGGGCCGGGTCGTGGACCGTGCCGGAGGTGAAGGCGGGCACGGCGACGGTGCCGCCGGGCCCGACCGCCTCGCGCAGGCCGGCCACCACGGCCGCCGCGCCGCCCTCGACCCGGCCGAGGCTGGAGAGCGAGGAGTGCACGATCAGCGCCATGCCCTCACGGACGCCCACCCGGCGCCAGCCCTCCACGAGGTCGGCGGTGGTGAGCGGGCGGGTGCCCGGTGCGGTCATGGTGCCCCCTGGTGACGGCGGTGCGGTTGGTACTGGATGGTTCGGGGCCGACCATAGCGGGTGGCACTGACAGTGGGTCAGGACGGGGGTGCCCTGGGTCAGCTCGTGGTCGGCCGGACGGTGGGGTGGCGGGGGTAGTCGGTGTAGCCGGTGGCCTCCTGGCCGTAGAGGTGGGTGGGGTCGACGGGGGTGAGCGGGGCGTTCGCGGCGAACCGTTCCGGCAGGTCGGGGTTGGCGATGAAGGCGCGGCCGTAGGAGACCAGGTCGGCCAGGCCGGCGGCCAGCACGGCCTCGCCGCGCTCGCGGTCGGTGGCGGCGCGGTTCTCGCCGACGTTGCCGATCAGCGGGCCGGACCAGCGCGGGCGCAGGTCGGCCAGGGCCGGGTAGTCGTCGTTGTCGGTGAGGTGGAGGTAGGCCAGGCCGAGGCCGTCGAGTTCGGCGAGCAGGGCGCGGTAGACGGGGGCGGGGTCGGCCTCGTCCATGCCGAACTGCGGGTTGCCGGGGGACAGCCGCAGGCCGAGGCGGTCGGGACCGATGGCCTCGGCGACGGCGGTGACCAGTTCGATCGGGAAGCGCAGCCGGTCGGCGAGGGTGCGGGGGCCGTACTCGTCGGTGCGCAGGTTGGTGTTGTCGGCCAGGAACTGGTGGATCAGGTAGGAGTTGGCGCCGTGCAGTTCGACGGCGTCGAAGCCGGCGGCGAGGGCCAGGCGGGCGGAGTCGACGTGGTCGGCGACGGTGCGGCGGATCTCCTCGCGGGTCATGGCGCGCGGGGTGACGGCCTCGGCCTTGCCGCCGTCCTTGACGTGCACCGGGCCCGGGGCCGGGACGGCGGAGGGGCCGGCCGGGACGTCGCCGAGCAGCCGGTTGAGCGGGTGGCCCTGGCGGCCGCCGTGCATCAGCTGGGCGGCGATCCGCCCGCCGGCGGCGTG
>NZ_LFVW01001251.1:0-1170 GCF_001182915.1 Kitasatospora sp. MY 5-36 | reverse complement strand
CCCGCCGCCCGGGTGCCCCGGCCCCGGGGCTCAGGTGCCGTGGGCGTGCGGGAAGACGTCCACCGCCTCGGCGGCCACCTCCCGCATGTCCGCGTCCGGCCGGTGCTCCAGCGGCCCGGTGAGCGGGGCGAGGAGGTGCCCGGCGGCGGCGCGGTCGGGGTCGTGGGGGCGGGCCGGGGCGGGCCGTTCCGACCATCCCCGTGAAGGCCTCACGCGTACGAGTGAACGAGCTGGACCGGACGCCTTTCGACCACGTACAACTGCGCCCACAGGGCCTCCCGTTGAGCGATCCGCCACCCTCCGGCCCTGCCGCCCCACGCACCCCGAGGAGGGCCCGATGGCCGCCGAGATCACCTACGAGGAACTCGCCACCCTGGTCAGGACCCGCGCCGGCGTCCAGGTCACCGCCGAGGAACTCGCCGAACCGGGCCGCATGTTCCTCGACCTCGGCGTCGACTCGCTCGGCGTGCTGGGCGTCCTCGCCGACGTGGAGAACCGTTACGGCGTCTCCGTCGACAGCGCGGAGCTGCTCGGGCGTCCCGTCGCCGAGTTCCTCAAGGACGTCAACGCCCAGGTGGCGTCCGGCTCCTGAACGACCCGGAGCGGGGAGTCGGCCCGGCCGTCCGGGTACCGGCCCGTACGACTCGGCCGCCTCGGCGGCGCCCGGTGTCGTGATCATGGAGAACGGCAGCAACTTCCAGCAGGTCCGGGACCCGCAGGGCGGCCAGTGCTACCCCGGCCTCGGCGCCGACACCGCGATTGCCAACCGGACCGGCGGCACCATCCTGCTCTTCCCCGACGGCAACTGTCGGACGAGAATCCTCAACCCCCTGGGGCCGGGCGAGTTCCGGCCGGACGAGAACGTCGGCAGCTTCCTGGCCCTGGACTGACCTCACGCCACCCCCGTCCGTCCGCCCGTCCTCCGGCCCGAACACGGGAGGACGGGAGGACGGGCGCGTCCGGCCCCGCGCGTGCCTCAGATCGCGAGCGGGTCCGCGCACACCGCCAGGTCGTGGACCGTCGCCGTGAAGCGGGGCGCCACCGCGCCGGGGCCGAGGACGTCACGGGCCGCCGTCAGCAGCGCGTTGCGCAGCCGCCCGTGCGCGGCGAGGTAGCCGAGCTGGGTGAGCGCCGCCGACTGCGGGCGGGCGGCAATCTGACGCCGGATCG
>NZ_LFVW01001250.1:0-1172 GCF_001182915.1 Kitasatospora sp. MY 5-36 | reverse complement strand
GACACGGTCGGCGCCGGCGACGCCTTCATGGCCGCCTTCCTGCACGCCCACGCGGCGGGCGCCGACCTCGCGGTCTGCCTCACCCAGTCGGTGACGGCGGCGGCGCTGACCGTCGCGCGCCCGGGCGCCAACCCGCCCTCGGCGGCCGAACTCGCGGCCGCCCTGGCGGACTGACCGGAGCCCTCCCGGCACGTCGGCGCGGGGTGAACCCGGTCCGTTCCCTCCGGGCCGCCGCCGCTACTCGACGGGGGCGAGGTCCTTGCCGTACCAGACCTGGGCGTACGGCCCGCTGCTGTAGGCGGGGATCTCCCGGTACCCGTTGCGCAGGTAGAGCGCGCGGGCCTCGACCAGGTCGAGGCGGGTGTCGAGGACGATCCGCTCGGCGCCCAGGGAGCGGGCGGCCCGGTCGACGGCGGCCAGCAGCACGGCGCCGCCGCCGGTGCCGCGCAGGCCGGGGCGGACGAAGACCCGGGTGAGTTCGACGGTGGCGGCGTCGAGTCGGCGCAGCCCGGCGCAGGAGTGGGCGGCGCCGTCGTGGCGGCCGATCAGGAAGAGGCCGTCCGGGGCGGCGAGGTCGTCGCTGGGGGAGTCGGCCAGGCCGGACTCCAGCTCCTCGGGGGTGCCCTCCCGGTCGAAGTGCAGGCGGTAGTAGCGGTTGGCCACGTCGTAGTAGTACTCGCGCAGCAGGTCCAGGGCCTCGGGGGCGGTCACGTCGGCCGTGGTGACGGTCCAGAGGTCGGAGCGGCGGGGCGCGGTGTTCGTCATGCGCGCATGATCCAATTCGGGGGCCGTCGCCGCAATCGGTTTTCCCGGCGGCCCCGCCCGGCCCGCTCCGCCCCGGCCGTCGGGCCGACGGTCACCCGGTCGCCCCGCCACCCGGGCAAAGGAACGGCAAGGACCCGGTGCGTCGTTGCCCCGCACGGGTGACGCGGGGGTTGGCGGTGGTGCACGGCAGGGGAGCAGTGCACCCATGAACAGACCATCAGTTTGTCGTAATAATGGGGGTTTGAGGGGAAGCCAGCACCACCGGGGCGGTGTACGGACCGGCCTGCTGGCCGCCGTCTGCCTCTCCGCCGTCCTCGCCGGCTGCGCCGCTCCGGCCGCTCCCGCCGGGCCGAAGGCCGCCCCGGCCCCCGAGGCGAACACGGCGCCCGAGGCGAACGCGGCGCCCG
>NZ_LFVW01001249.1:0-1173 GCF_001182915.1 Kitasatospora sp. MY 5-36 | reverse complement strand
CGCCGCCGCCCTGGTGGCCGCCCCGGCCGCGCTGCTCGGCGGGCCGAGCGGGCGCGGCTGCCGCCCGCGCCAGCTGTTCAACGGCTCCCAGCTCGCGCTGTGCGCCTTCGCCTCCTCCGTCGCCTTCCACCTGCTGCACGGCCCGCAGCTGCTGCTCGGCTCCCGCTTCCCGGCCGCACTGCTGCCCGGATTCGCCGCCGTCGCGGTGTTCTGCCTGGTCAACGGGGTGGTGGTGGGCGTCATGCTGATGCTCAGCGAGGGCCGCCGGCCCGGGGTGCTGCTGAGCGGGGCGCACGCGTCCTGCGGGCTGCCGGTACTGGTGCACGCGGCCGGCGGGCTGATGGTCGCGGTGCTCTGGCAGGGCCCGTACGGCGCGTTCGCGGCGCTGCTCGCGCTGCTGCCGCTGTCCATCTCGGCCTGGGTGTTCGCCCAGGGCCAGCGCGAGCGGGACGCCCACCAGGCCACCGTGCAGTCGCTGGTGCAGGCCGTGGAGATCAAGGACTCCTACACCCGGGGCCACAGCGAACGGGTCGGCCGGGCCTCGGTGCTGATCGCCACTCAGCTCGGCATGGAGGCCGAGCGGCTGCGCACCCTGCGCTTCGCGGGCATCCTGCACGACGTCGGCAAGCTCGGCGTGGCCACCGAGCTGCTGCGCAGAAACGGTCCCCTGACCGAGGCCGAGCGCCGGGCGGTGGAGATCCACCCGGTGTACGGGTACGAGCTGGTGCGCGGGATCGACTTCCTCGGCGAGGCGCGCGCCGGGATCCTGCACCACCACGAGCGGCTGGACGGCCGGGGCTACCCGAGCGGGCTGGCCGGCGAGCAGATCCCCGAGTTCGCCCGGATCATCTCGGTCGCCGACGCCTTCGACTCGATGACCTCCACCCGCTCCTACCGGCGCGGCCGCCCCGTCGGCGAGGCGGTCGCGGAGCTGGAGCGCTGCTCGGGCAGCCAGTTCGACCCGGTGATGGTGCGGGCGCTGATCGACGCGCTGGCCGGGTACGACTGGCAGCCGGTGGTGCACTCCGAGGACTCCATCGAGGCGGTGCCGGACATCCCGCTCGGGGTGCCCGAGCCGGTCCGGGCCGCCCCGGGCCGGGTGCCGACCCAGGGCGGCGGGACCGTCCCCGCGGCCGGGCAGCCGTGAGGGCCCCCGGGCGGGCGGCTGCCGGG
>NZ_LFVW01001248.1:0-1178 GCF_001182915.1 Kitasatospora sp. MY 5-36 | reverse complement strand
CCCGCGCGACCTCACCGCGCTGCTGCGCCCGTACGCGGACGAGCGGATCATGCTCTCCGCCCCCGGCACCCCGGTGCCGCTGCCCGGTGCGGCGGCGGGCGAGCTCGCGGCGGCGGTCGGCGCCGCCGTCGACAACGTGCGCAAGCACGCGGGGGAGCGGGCCCGGGCCTGGATCCTGGTCGAGGACGAGCCGGAGGCCGTCACGGTCAGCATCCGCGACGACGGTCCCGGCTTCGCCCCCGGCCGGCTCGGCGAGGCGGAGCAGGCCGGCCGGCTCGGCGTCTCCCAGTCCATCCGCGGCCGGCTGCTGGACCTCGGCGGCACGGCCGAGCTGTACTCGGCGCCCGGGGAGGGCGTCGAGGTCGAACTGCGCGTCCCGAGGAAGGCCACTCCATGACCGACCAGCCGATGACCGACCAGCCGACCGCCGACCGGCCGGTGCGGGTGATGGTGGTGGACGACCACCCGATGTGGCGGGACGCCGTCTCGCGCGACCTCGCCGAAGCCGGACTGGACGTGGTGGCCACCGCGGGCGACGGCGAGGAGGCCGTGCGCCGGGCCCGTGCCTGCACGCCGCAGGTGGTCGTGCTGGACCTCAACCTGCCCAGCCTGTCCGGCGCGGAGGTGTGCCGCCAGGTGGTCGCGCACGACCCGGCGGTCCGGGTGCTGGTGCTGTCGGCCAGCGGCGAGCACCAGGACGTGCTGGAGGCGGTGAAGTCCGGCGCGACCGGCTACCTGGTGAAGTCGGCCGGGCGGGAGGAGCTGCTGGACGCGGTGCGCCGCACGGCCGTCGGCGACGCGGTGTTCACCCCGGGCCTGGCCGGGCTGGTGCTCGGCGAGTTCCGCCGGCTGGCCGCCGAGCCGGCCCCGGCCTCGGCGCCGGCCGCCCCGCAGCTGACCGCCCGGGAGACGGAGGTGCTGCGGCTGGTGGCCAAGGGACTGTCGTACCGGCAGATAGCCGACCGGCTGGTGCTGTCGCACCGGACGGTGCAGAACCACGTGCAGAACACGCTCGGGAAGCTGCAGCTGCACAACCGGGTGGAGCTGGTCCGGTACGCCATCGAGCAGGGCCTGGACGACGAGATCTGAGCGCCGCCCGGCCCCGCGCCGCCGCCCCGTCGGACGGCGGTGCCCGGTGCGATGGCGCGGCCCGGTGCGACGGCGCGGCCCCGGGCGGG
>NZ_LFVW01001247.1:0-1183 GCF_001182915.1 Kitasatospora sp. MY 5-36 | reverse complement strand
CCCCCTCCAGGCCGCGTGCGCCTGCCGCGCCGACGCCCTGCCCGTGGCCCTGTCCCTGCTCGCCGCGGCGCCGGTGGCCCGCCGCCTGTTCCGAAAGCTGTCCCCCACATGACCGGCACGGTCACCGACCAGGGCCACGCGCAGCCCGGCCCCGTACGAACGAACGCCGTACGGACGGACGCCGTACGCGCGGACACGGGGCTGCGGTTCGGCTACGGAACCAACGGGTTCGCCGGGCACCGCCTGACCGAGGCCATCGCCGTGCTGGCGGACCTCGGCTACGACGGGATCGCCCTCACCCTGGACCACTGCCACCTCGACCCGTTCGCCCCCGGGCTGTCCCGGCGGGTCGCGCGGGTCGCCCGGCGACTCGCCGAGACGGGCCTGGAGACCGTGGTGGAGACCGGCGCCCGCTACCTGCTCGACCCGTGGACCAAGCACGCCCCCACGCTCGTCGACGAGGATCCGAGCCGTCGGCTGGAGTACCTGGGTCTGGCGATGCGGGTGGCCGCCGATCTGAACGCGGGGGCCGTGTCGCTGTGGAGCGGCGTGCCCGCCCCGGGCGTGCCGTCCCGGGTGGCGTGGGAACGACTGGTCCACGGCTGCGGGTGGGCGGTGGCGGAGGCGGACCGCCACGGCGTCGTCCTGGGCTTCGAGCCGGAACCGGGCATGCTCGTCGACACCCTGGACGCCTACGAGCTGCTGCGCCGCCGCCTCGGCGATCCGCCCGCTCTCGGGCTGACCCTCGACATCGGCCACTGCCGCTGCCTGGAGTCCGCCCCGGTGCCCGACTGCGTCGTACGGGCCGGGCCGCACCTGGTCAACGTCCAGATCGAGGACATGCGCAGGGGCGTGCACGAGCACCTGGAGTTCGGGCAGGGCGAGATCGACTTCCCGCCCGTGCTGGACGCGCTGCGCCGCACCGGCTTCCCGGGACTGGTCAGCGTCGAACTGCCGCGGCACAGCCACGCCGCGCCGCAGCTCGCCGCGCGCTCGCTGGCCTTCCTGCGAGCCGCCGCCGACGCGGCGCACGGCACCCGGACACCGCGATGAGCTTCGGCAACGCCGCCCGGGTGACCGTCCGCGACCTGCGCGCCGCCCTCGACCGGCAGCTCACACCGGACGCCGCCCACTGGCTGGCCACGGCCCTGACCGAGGTGGCCGCCGAACCCGACCAGGCCCT